>CAIVDG010000320.1 GCA_903904615.1 uncultured Acidimicrobiaceae bacterium
GATCGTTTGCGTTGTAGCCCGCCTCTTGCAGCAGTTCAATGATTGCGAGTGCCGGCATGACGTGACCACTTGTACCGCCGCCCGTTACCACCGCATACATTGCCTCTACCGCCGAGCGAATCGTGCAACGTTCAGCAACAAACCAATTGCCGCCATTGACGCAATCATGGACGAACCGCCATACGACAAGAACGGAAGCGTGAGGCCGGTCATGGGAAGGGTTCCGGTCACTCCCCCAATATTCACGATGGCCTGGAATCCGAACCATGCTGCGATTCCACCAGCGATAAATGCACCGTAGAGGTCGGTTGCAGAAAGCGCTACTTGAATTGCGAGAAGTACAAGCAGTACGAACCCGCCAATCACCATCACCGTGCCAAAAATTCCCAGTTCTTCTGCGATCACCGAGAAAATGAAGTCGCTGTAGGCCAAGGGAACATAGCCCCACTTACTTGTGCCAGCACCGATTCCCGATCCGCTCCAGCCCCCGTTCGCGATGCTGAGGAGAGCTTGATACACCTGATACCCAAGGTCTTCTTTTGTTCCTTCAAGATTCATGAAAGCCATCATTCGCTCGCTGGCGCGCTTTTCAAATGTAAAGACGTAGACAGCGCCAACTCCGTACAGCGAAAGAACAAACAAGAGTTGGCGCAACGGCAATCCCACCATCACCATCATGAACAACAACATGCCCGCAAAGATAAGCGCGCTTCCATAGTCCTTCTGCAGAGCGCAGAGACCACCGGTTACTCCCACGACAAACAACATCGGATACAAAACAATGGATCGAATTTCTACAGACCTATGCCGTTTAGACAACAGGTTTGCCGCAAACAAGATGGCGACAATCTTCATGAACTCCGAAGGCTGTAATCGAAAGGGACCAATGTCGAGCCATGCTTTTGCTCCGCCGATGACCTGACCTTTACCGAGCACAATGATGTTGGCGAGAAGCACAGTAGAAACAACGGCCACGAGCACCGTGTTTGATTTCCACGTGTCATAGGGCATGGAATAGGTGAACCACATTGCTGCACCACCTAGCGCCACCCACACCAACTGGCGGAAGAACATGCCCCACGCTGATGACCCTGTGTGCAAGTTGGTCACCGATGAGGAGGACAACACCATCACCAGACCCAGCAGGATGAGACACGACACGATGACCAAGATCCAATAGAACGCTGCAGTTGGCTTCTCGGTAGCAATTCGAGATTTCTCCGCACTACCCGTGCGACGAAGAACACTGATGCGTCGATCGCGAAGTGACTGCGGACGTTTCGTTGTTTCAGTCGAACTCATGACACTCACTTCCCTACAAATGAATCGGCGATGTTGGTGAAATCTGCGATGAAGATGCCCAATGCAACGGCCACACAAATGCCTGACAAAATCCAGAATCGGATGATGACAGTGGTCTCAGGCCACCCCAAAAGTTCAAAATGATGATGGATGGGCGACATTCTGAATAGACGTTTCTTTCGGCCAGATGCCTTGAACACACCCATCTGCAGTGCCACAGAACCCGACTCCATCACGTTGAGTGCACAAATGATGGGAAGCAACAAGTGAGTGTTTGTGGCTACCGCAAGCAGTCCGAGTGCCGCACCAATACCCAACGCTCCAACATCGCCCATAAAAATGCGCGCAGGCGCAGCGTTCCACCAGAGGAATCCTCCACACGCCCCTGCCATTGCTGCAGAGAAGACGGCGAGGTCGAGCGGGTTTACCAGTTCATACACATCGGGATTACGAAATGCCCAGTACGCGATAACAGTGAAGGCAAGAAAGCCGAAGAGTGCAGAACCTGCCGCGAGACCATCAAGTCCATCGGTGACATTGACTGCGTTCGTCGTTGACCACACCATAAATGCGGTCCACACCACCCACACTGCTTGATTCAATTGCCAACCCGGCAGGTCGAATCGGGTGAAAGACAAGGTCTCGCTCACACCAGTTCCGGCGGACAACCAGAACATCACGATGACGACGAGGCCGAAAGTGATCCAGCCCTTCTTCTTCCAAAAGATGCCGCGGTTATGAGACTTGCGTACTTTCAAATAGTCATCAAGGAAACCCATGGTTGCCAAGATGGCAACACCTGCCCACATGATCATGGCCTGGTCCGACAACGCAATGCCGTCACGCAAGTGCGCAACTAACCAGCCGATGAAAGCGGAGAACAAAATGGCAAGCCCACCCATGGTGGCTGTGCCTTGCTTTTTCATGTGATGCACGGGGCCATGGTCTTCTGAACCAAGGATGGGTTGCCCCTTACCTAAGTTGTCAAAGAAGCCGATGAGCCTGCGCGTACCAAACAACGACAAAATCATGGAAACAGCGCCCGCGATGAGAACAGCAATCATTTCGTTGTCTCCTCTCGTTGAGCCACGTACTTGCGCGCAACGTCTGCATCGAGAAATGGATGAAGAACGCCAGCGATGTCTTGTGTGGACTCGTGTCCCTTACCTGCGATCACCACTATGTCATCACGCTCAGCCTCTGAAATGGCGGATGCGATTGCAATTTCCCGGTCTACCTCTTGTGAGCAATGCCCTGCGGTGTTTGAAATTCCGTGAAAAATGTCATTGATAATGCGCTGAGGGTCTTCATTTCGCGGATTGTCAGAAGTAACAATCACACGATCGGCGTTTGCTTCTGCGATAGCGCCCATGAGTGGCCTCTTTCCGTGGTCGCGATTACCACCACAACCAAACACCACAATGAGTCGACCAGTACACATGCTTCGCGCAGAAACCAGAACCGATTGCAAACTTTCAGGTGTGTGCGCGTAATCCACAATCACACCAATACCAAGTGTTGTGGTGATGGGTTCAAATCGACCAGGAACAGGCGTCATGGTGAGTAACCCTTGTGCAACAGACTCGCGAGAAACACCCATTGCATCAACTGCAGTTATCGCCGCGAGTGAATTCATCAAGGTGAACACACCACCCATAGGAATGCGAAGAGAAAGACCATTCCACGAGTAGGCCACATGATCAACCGCCAGTGAAATGTCGTGTGCGTCATGACGAGAGAACCCGACCATTGGAATTGGTGCGGCATCGTTCAACAGACTCCCCTTTGGGTCGTCCGTATTCACAACGCCCACCTTTGCGAGATCTGAAGAGAACAACCGTGCTTTGGCTGC
>CAIVDG010000321.1 GCA_903904615.1 uncultured Acidimicrobiaceae bacterium
ACCTTGCGCTTTTGTCCAATGAGTAATTCACGAACAGCCTGACGACCTTCAATTTGTTCGCCACCCAAACCTTTTGCAACTGGTGCATTGCGACGTGGCTCTACTCCACGACGTGCACCTGCGCGCGGTGCACTGGTACGGGCTTTGCCACGCGTGGGATCTGACTCTCCACTGCCATTTCTACGAACAACACCTTTGGGTCCGGGCTTTGCACCACGACTGGTGCTCTTCCCCGCACCTTGCGATGAAGACGAAGTGCGACTGCCTGTATTGCGACCGCCTGGCTTACGCCCTGGAGGGCCAAGGTTGACCTTGGGCTTCGATGACTTGCGTGGCGCCATAGCGCTTACTCCTTGATGATGACCGCTGACGCGAAACAGGCAATGCCTTCACCGCGTCCAAGTGCACCGAGACCCTCGGCGCGACGACCCTTCACGCTAACGGGCGCACCTGCTGCTTCACTGAGAAGGCGCGTCATTTCATCGCGAACAGGCGCAATCTTTGGCTGTTCACACACCACACTGCAGTCAACATTGCCAATACGCCATCCAGCGTCACGAACCTTGAGTGCCACATCACGAAGAATGCGTAATGAATCGGCACCCTTCCATGCAGGGTCTGTGTCGGGGTAATGCTGTCCAATATCTCCCAGCCCAGCGGCACCCAACAATGCGTCGGCTGCAGCATGTGCGATGACATCTGCATCGCTGTGGCCCACTAGCACGCGTTCGCCAGGAAATGAGACTCCCCCAAGTATGAGAACTCGACCCTCAATTGGTTCATCTGCAAATCGATGAATGTCAAAACCTTGTCCGACGCGAATATCAATCATCAGACTTCTCCGTGCAATAAGTGATCAGCGTGCGCTACTGCCCACTCCAGGTCATCTCGAGTAGTGATCTTCCTGTTCACAGTCTCGCCATCAACCACTACAACTTCTCCACCGATTTTTTCAATCAGTGTTGCATCGTCAGTTCCTTCTCCACCGCTCTCGTGCGCCTTGCGAAGAGACGCAGCGCGAAACGCCTGAGGTGTTTGAACTGCGCGCAACGTTTCGCGACGCGGTGTTGATACCACCACATTCGATTCGTTCACCTGCTTGATGGTGTCCACGACGGGAACTCCCGGAACTGCGGCATCGGCACCATCGACCACCGCAGAGATGACGCGTTGGAAAACCGTGGGGCTTGCAAACGGACGTGCCGCATCATGCACACACACAATGGTGGCCTCGGCAGGAACAGCGGCCAGTCCGCGGCGTACCGATTCACTACGGGTAGCCCCGCCCTCCACCTGGCCCGGGCCCTCTGCCATGCCCTTGGGGAGAACAACAATGACGCCCACAGAGTGCTTAGACGCTTCGTCCATTGCCCATTGGACAATTGGCTGACCCCCGATGAGTTCAAATTGTTTGGCACTGCCGAAGCGGAGTCCGGAGCCCGCCGCCACGATGATTGTCCAGACGGTCTCATTTTCAGCCATGACCGAAGGGTAGTACCGTCAGTATTGCTATGGCACACGAACAGGTACTTGCTGACACCGAATTCTTCGCGGATGCTCCCGCCGAAATGCTTTCCACAATCGCTGCTGCGGGGAAAGTTCGAGAGCTCGTTCGCGGTGACGTTCTGTTTGAAGCCGGCGATGAGCCCGACTCCATCTATGTGGTGCTCTCCGGACGCATTGCAATTGCAATTGGCAACCGACCTTTCGATCATCGTGAAAGCGTTATTGCGCTGATGGATGAAGGCGACTTGTTTGGTGAGATGGGAATGCTGGATACCAGTCCACGTTCCGCTGGTGCGCGTGCACTGGAAATTTCCACTGTTCTTGAAATTCCATATTCCGCAGTTCGCGCACAGCTCGACTCATCGAATCACTTGCTGTGGAACGTCATTCGCATGTTGAGCCAGCGCTTGCGTGCCATGGACCAAGCCCTTGCTGACTCAGTCTTCCTCGACGTCACTGGTCGTACTGCAAAGCGTCTTTTGGACTTGTCCGGCGGCAACGATGAATTCACACTTCCTGTTACTCAAGAAGAACTTGCTGGCATGGTGGGCGCATCTCGCGAGCGTGTCAACAAGGCAATTGCAAGCTTCATTAAGTTGAAGTGGCTAGAACAGCATGACCGCACGTATCACATCATTGATCGTGCGAAGTTGCAGCAACGCGCAATCTAAGTTTTCTACAGCGCGCTCAACAGCCACGCCTGTGTGCGTGCAAATGCATCTGCTGCATCGTCTTCTCTGTGAGAGGGGCGTGATGCATCGTGAGCAAATCCGTGTTCTGCGTCTGGGTAGAACACAATCTGTGCCCCGGTAGCGCGCAACTGAGCAATGTCGGCTTCGGGCGTATACGGATCGTGACCGCCCAGAATTGCGAGCACATTGTCTGCGTAGCCATTAATGAGGTTCGCAAGTGGCTCTTGGTGGCCCGCGCCTTTCCATGCTGGCGGCATCACAATCATTCCGTAGAAACTTGCAATGCGAGCAAAGCGTTCATCGCGGGCTGCCTTGAAGCAGTACATGCCGCCCATACAGAAGCCCAGAAGCCCAGTGAC
>CAIVDG010000322.1 GCA_903904615.1 uncultured Acidimicrobiaceae bacterium
CATGTAGCGCTTCTCGACCTTGCAATTGTTGCCAGTGGTTTTGTGTTGCGCGCAATGTCTGGTGCAGCTGGTACAGAAACACCTATGTCTAATTGGTTCGTATTGTGCACAACCTTCGGCTCGTTCTTTATTGTCACCGGAAAGCGCTTCGCAGAGTTGGTGGAAATGGGCGACAACGCATCGTCCACGCGTGCATCTCTTCGCGCATATACGGTTCCGTATTTGCGCCAACTTCTTGTTGTCTCTTGTACTGCGACAGTAGTTACGTACTGCATGTGGGCGTTTGAAAACGCCACCAACGCAGATGAAGTCATCCCGTTTCATGGGCTTTCCATTGTTCCCATGGTTCTCGCCTTGTTGCGATATCTGATGGTGCTTGAGAATGGTGGCGGTGGTGCACCTGAAGAGGTTTTCATGAAGGATCGTTCCATTCAGTTGTACGGTCTTGCATGGGTAGTGGTGTACGGGCTTGCCGTTTACGCGGCATAACGCCTCAATGTGCAGTTTCCTGCACATGCTGCTCGTCTAGAATTACTGAATGTCACGTGAGCGTCTTTCTGGATGGGGTCGTACGGCCTGGACCGTCGCAGACCTTGTACGTTCCACCGACCCCAACACCATTCGCTCCACCATCGCTACGTCTGGTGAGCGAGGCGTTATTGCTCGTGGTTTAGGACGTTCCTACGGGGCTGCTGCTCAGAATGCTGGTGGGCACGTGATTGAACTCACCAGTGAGCACGACCCTATGGGTGCAGACGCGGTACTCGACCCCGTCAGCGGCTTGTTAGACGTTGCCTCCAGCGTCAGTATCGATTCAATTCTTCGTTTGTGCGTGCCACGCGGATGGTTTATTCCTGTCACTCCCGGAACTCGGTTTGTCACCATCGGTGGCGCAATCGCATCAGATGTTCACGGAAAGAATCATCATTTCGACGGAAGCTTCGGTCAGCATGTCCGATCACTCACGTTGATGCTGGCTAGTGGGGAAGTAGTGGAGCTTTCACCGCAATCGCATCCCGAGTGGTTCTGGGCAACGGTGGGTGGAATGGGGCTCACCGGAATCATCCTGCGCGCAACAGTGGCAATGCTTCCTATTCAGTCGTCTCGTGTACGTGTCGAGACCGAGCGCCTTGCGAATTTCGATGCTGTGTGTGACGCAATGTCAAGCGATGGGGAAGATTCGGCCTACCGCTATTCAGTTTGTTGGGTGGATCTTCTGGCAACCGGTTCGTCTATGGGTCGTGGCGTGTTGACGCGCGGCGACCATGCGGCTCCCACCGATGTGAAGGGTGATGACCCACTTGCGTACGACCCGCGTTTGAAAGTGTCTGCTCCAGGGTGGGTGCCAAACGGTTTGTTGAACAAGTTCACCATTAAGGCGTTCAATGAAGCATGGTTCCGCAAAGCACCTGCAAAACGCCACGTTGGAATTGAATCCATTCCAGCGTTCTTTCATCCCCTTGACGGAGTGAACAAGTGGAATCGTCTCTACGGCCCGCAGGGTTTCTTGCAGTATCAGTTCATCGTGCCACTTGATCGCACCGATGTATTGCGACGAGTCATTGAGAATTTCTCTGAAGCAGGCGTGGCATCTTTCCTTGCTGTTTTGAAACGTATGGGTCCTCAGAACCTCGCACCACTTTCATTCCCCACCGAAGGATGGACCCTGACGCTCGATATGGCTGCTGGAATCTCTGGTCTTCCTGAGTTGTTGTCTCGCGTAGACGGAATGGTTCTCGACGCCGGCGGTCGCCATTATCTGGCCAAGGATTCACACGTTGCGCCAAGTGCTGTACGTCGTGGATATCCACGTTTTGACGAATGGATGACAACGCGCGACGAAATGGATCCGCACGGCGTATGGCGTAGTGATCTTGCGCGTCGGTTAGGTCTTGTTCACCCTGGGAGGGTCTCATGAAAAATGGTGTCGGAGTTGCACAGAACATTGTTCTCTTTGGTGGAACAAGTGAGATTGGTATTGCCATTCTGAAGAAGTTGGTCAAACCGGGCGTTGCACGTGTTGTCTTGGTGAGTCGAAACATCGATACAGCAGAAGTTGCGTCAGACGGGTTGGCGTCACAGTTCCCAGAGGTTGATTTTCATCACATTCGGTTCGATGCCTCCGACGCATCGTCAATGGAGAATGTTGTTGCTGCCGTATCTGAAGAGATCGGTGACATAGACGTGGCGGTAATCGCACAAGGATTGCTGAATGAGGGGAACGACTACTACGCGAATCCCTCTGGTCTTGTCGAGATGGCGAATGTGAACTTCACCGGAACCATGGCTCTCATGTACTCGCTTGCATCGCGTCTAAAGGCCCAGGGCTACGGAAAGATCGTGTTGCTTTCTTCAGTTGCTGGTGAACGGGTCCGAAAGGGCAATCCGGCGTATGGCGCAACGAAGGCTGGTATCGACGGATTTGCGTTGGCATTGGATCACGAACTTGTGGGCAGTGGCGCGTCTGTTCTTGTTGTGCGACCAGGTTTCGTCACCACAAAGATGACTCTTGGAATGAAGAAGGCACCATTCTCAACAGATGCAGAATCTGTCGCTGTTGCTGTTGAGCGAGGAATAGCAGCAGACAAGAAAGTGGTGTGGGTACCAGGGCTCCTGCGTTGGTTGTTCCTCATTCTGAAGAACGTCCCGCTGCCTATATGGCGTCGACTGCCCTTGTAAGTGGAATCAGGGAATTGCGGCTCTGACGCCGTACATTCCGGTCACGGTGACGAGTCCCGTTGCGAAAATCAAAAGGACAACGGGCCACCACTTATCGTCGTCGTCACGCAGTGCGCGTGCAACAGGAAAGATAAGCGGGAAGGCCGTGAACAAAAAGCGTGGTCGCGCTGTAACGGTTGCGGGAATAAGCATCAACGCCAGAACGACTGCCGTGTAGGCGGTGTACATCGCCGGAATACGAAACTTCCATAGTGCAATCAACGCCAAGATCATTGCGAACATTGACGCTGCAGTGAGAACACTGGTGGGCGAGCCGGTGGGATTCAAGATGAAGTCGAATGTTCTGCTGACAGCCGTAGCACCAAAACTGGTGCCCTCTTTCCATGCTTGGCTTTGAACGCGGAACCAAGCAAAGTTCTCATCGGTGTGATGCATGAGAAACGCCATGAAACCAACAAAGCCAATTGGTGAGAGCAGTGGTGCGATGAGTGATTTCCACTCTCGATCTTGCTTAATAGCAATGAGCGATGCCACCGCACATGCTGCAACAAGCGCAATACCGTTGGGGCGACATGCTGTGCCGAGTGCTGCAAAAATTCCCGCCCACAGCCACATCTTCTTCGACAAGGCAATGAAACACATGCACGCCAGAGTGAGGAGAAGCGCTTCTGAGTACGCCCAGTTCAAGACAAAACTTCCTGGGAAAAGTGCAGCAATGATCATTGCTTTCTCTGATGTCTTTACATCGAACAGATTTTTTGCAATGACACCGATGAGATAAATGAATGCGGCGCCAAGAAGAACATTGACGGCAAGCGCAACGGTGACAGGTCCGCCAGGGATTATGTTGTCGAGGTAATGAACAAGGCGTGGGTACAACGGAAAGAATGCTGCACGAGCATCGGAAACGAAGTAGGTGACGTTCGGCATGATGTGGTGTGGGTACCCCTCACGCACGACGTCCAGATACCAATGTCCGTCCCAGCTGTCAAAAACTTGAACTAATCCGGTGAGACCGTTGATTGGCTCTTCGTCGTTCAGACGCGACCAAACGGCTTGGGCGGCAACTGCGATTGCGGCACCCATGACAGAAAACAGGCGAGACAAGATGTAGGCAACTGCTCCTCGCCGAATGGCGCGGCCCCACGGGTCAGACGCTGGTGGTACGAGCGAGGAGAGGCGAGTTGGCTGTTCCATAAGTGCCCTATAAACGGGTGATGGAAACAATACGCTGGCGCGGACCGCGAGCGGGTGCTTTCATACCACTCAGTTGCAGCCAGCGCACCACACGGTGTCTGTGTCCGGCATATGGGGCCATGGACTGGATCATTTCTTCATCTGTGCCGCGGATGGCTCCTGTGAGTGCATAGGCCACGGTGTTCTTCACATGGAAGTCGCCTACTTGCAGCGCATCGGGATCTCCGAAAGCTAACCCTCCTGCAACAGCAGCAGTCCATACGCCCACACCTGGAATGAGCTGCAATTTCTGTGTGAGCTCGTGCGCGGGAAGAGATGACTCTGCGAGTCGATGGAGAAAGTGTGCATGTTTGGCAACTGCTCGTAGTGCATCGGCGCGCTTCTTCTCAATGCCGTATGTGTGGAGTGTGGTGTACGGCAGCGATGTGAGTTCGTCTGGATGTGGGGGAACCCACAAATCATCCACTGGACCAGGAGCACGACGACCGTGGCGACGCACCACAACGTTCCATTCACGATGCGCCTCTAGTCCTGTGACTCGTTGTCCAAGAACCACGGGAAGCAGTTCGTGGTAGGGAACATGGCTGCGACCCATGGGTAACTGACCAAACGTTCGTTGTGCTGTGGCCACGCTGTCGTGGCGAGCAGTGATGAAAGGGATTGAATCGGAGAATCCGTACAGATCGTGGGCACGAGCGGCGAGCCATTCGGCACCCTCACCGTAGGTGTGAACCTGTGGCGAACGTGATGCGGCATGGGAGATGCTCACGGTGCCTGGACCATCGGGGGTGAGTGTGGCACGCCACACCGTGTCGCCGTCAAGGCGAAAGGTGGGGTCTAGTTTCCCCTGGCGAAAAGCGGAGAGCGTGTGCCGTCGTAGTGAAAAAACAAGCTCAGTGTCGATGTGAAAACTGTAGCCGTGCCACGATGGTGCATGGCCGAAGTTGAACTCTCCACCCCACGAGAAGGTGTTGCCCTCGTTACCTTGAATCGCCCAGACAAGTTGAATGCGATGACATCAGAAATGGTGTCTCAATTGCACGCAACATTTGACGCCATCAGCGTTGATAGGTCGGTTCGTGTTGTGGTCCTTACAGGCGCCGGGCGCGGGTTCTGCGCAGGTCTCGATCTAGGTGGATATGGCGATGCCCCTGGATTCGCATGGAATGGTCAGATGGAGAAGGGGCTAGCGGTACAGAAACACATTGCTTCTCTTATCCCACACATGAGGTCACTGCCACAGCCCATTATTTCGGCAGTGAATGGAGCTGCATCGGGTGGTGGATTTGCGCTTGTGCTCGGTTCCGATGTGCGTCTGTGTGCGCAGTCAGCAAAGTTCAATGCAGCATTCATTCGTATTGGTTTGTCGGCGTGTGACATTGGTACTAGTTGGCTTCTGCCGCGTCTTATCGGAGCCTCGCGGGCTCAAGAGTTGATGTTGACCGGACGAATTTTCACGTCGGATGAGGCAGCACGTATTGGATTAGTGGTGGAGTCTTTTCCCGATGACGTCCTTATGGACGCTGCGTTCGCAAAAGCTGACGAAATAATGCAAAACACCCCGATTGGCGTGGCCCTCACCAAAGAGGGCATGTGGTCGGCTCTAGAGATTCCAGGGATGCAAGCCGCCATCGATCTAGAGAACCGTCAGCAGATCATGGCCACCTTTTCAGATGATGCTCGCGAGATGCGTCGGGCCAAAAGTGAAGGCCGTCCTCCGCGCTTCACGGCGTAGGAAAGTTTGACAAATCGTTCACCAGCGAAATGGGTGCTGCGTACCTCGTGCGACTAGTTTGGAGCCGTGAGCGAGCGCGAAATCATGACCTGGGACATCTTCGGAGTGGCAAGTCGCGAACTTGCCACCAGTGTGGCCGAGTCGGGGTATGAGCCAGACATCATTCTCGCCATTGCTCGCGGTGGACTTCTTGCCGCCGGTGCTTTGGGTTATGCATTGGCTGTCAAAAATCTCTACACAATGAATGTGGAGTTTTACACCGGTGTCGATGAGCGTTTACCGGTTCCCATGATTCTTCCTCCAGTGCCTGACTTGGTCGAGTTGCGCTTTGCGCGTGTGCTTGTTGTCGACGATGTTGCAGACACTGGGCACACGTTGAAAATTGTGCAGGATTTCTTCAAAGGCCGCGTGAAGGAAGTTCGTTCTGCAGTTCTGTACGAGAAGCCGCACTCTGTGGTTCAGTGTGATTACGTGTGGAAGCACACGGACTTGTGGATCAACTTCCCATGGAGCGATAAAGACCCCGTGGTGAAGCGTGATGGCATCGTTA
>CAIVDG010000323.1 GCA_903904615.1 uncultured Acidimicrobiaceae bacterium
CTGAGAGAACAAGAGTGTGTGGGCCAGATTCCATGTCGCTAGGTATCTGTATTGATGCAACAAGTTCACCAAATTCGTTCACTTGAAGCGACCCGAGATTGCGTGGTGTTGAGTAGATGACAACTTCTACTTCCGTATTCGGTTGCAAACCATCAACCGAGACATTGGCGGATTCACCAGACGATAAAACCAGGCCTTGTTCGGCTTGTGTGTTTGTCGAATCATCTGACGCTTCAGCATTAGCGATTATTGCTGTAACTTCGCCAACACTGACGGTCACAGCGCCCTCTTCAACGATGGTCTCAGACTTAACTTCAACTCCCCCAACAGACGCACGAACTTCGCCGTTCGGTACAGCCGTGGTTGTAGTGGTTTGGACGCTATTTGCAGACGAACTATTAGATGAACCAGCCACCGTGGTATCGGTGTCACCCGACTTGGATTCAGAAGATGACGTTGTTGTCGGTTCAATCGTTACTGAAGACGGTGGGGTTGTTGATGTCGTTGTCGTTGTTGGTGGGTAAAAGTTTTCAGCGACTGGGTCATATGTCCACCCTGGACCTGCATAATTCTTCCCATTCACACCCATCCACATTGGTACCCATGTGCCCGGATACCGACTTGGGTTTGCACGCACAAACGACTCAGAGCAAACACAAACATCAATTACGATGGAATTTGAATCGATTCGAGCCATATATAGGGGAGCATCGATAGTCGTCGTTGTGGTGGATGAGCCGTTCGTGGTGGATGAGCCGCTCGTGATGGTTGAAGTCGTTGAGTTCTGCCATCCATTGCCACTCGTGGTTACTGAACGTGATGCTGTAACCATGTTTCCTGCATAGCCACCGGTCACAGTCACCATGTAAGTCGTTGAAGGCTGCAAACCCCAAATGTTGAAAACTCGACCCGAATCCCAAGATGTTCCACATAGACCTCCAGTGAATCCACTTGTCGCACTTCCTCCCGTATATGTATTTCCATCGGCAATAGACCATTGTCCCCCTGATGGCGCATACCAAGTCTCGCTAAACGCATTGCGTTCCATGCATTCTCCACCGCCAGAGAGCGAATAGATAAATCTCAGTTGGAACTGCTGCTCAGAGAGCTGCAACAAGGCAAGACTGCCACCAGTGATTTGTTTTCTTGGAGAAGTCGTGGTTGTAACCGAATCAGCATGTACTACATCGCCGTGATAACGAAGTGCAATAAAGTTTGCAAATAGTAATGACGCCAACATCAGAACAGGCACCTTTGGGAATCTCACTCTCTCACCTTATACATCCAACTTCTCTGGAATTCATCAACTGCTAACTCCCCAGACAACGCACGGGTATACCGTGCCACCATTGCCCCACTGGACCAGCCTGCGGCTGCTCTCACCGACGTTTCAGACACACCGTTCCTGAGTGCTTGTACTGCCCAGCCACGCCGCCAGGTGTGTGCGGAGGGCGCATCTAAACGTTGCAGGCACAACCTGATGGCATTCGTAGTCATATCAAACAATGAACCTTGTGAACGCTTGCCGATGTGCTTGCGCAAAGCATGTCGTGCAGATGGACTTAGTGGTGCGATACGTGGCTTACCTGTTTTGGATGTACGAACAATCAGGAAACCTTCACTGAAGTTCACGTCTGATACTTCTAGTCGTGCGATTTCGCTTCGGCGTAATCCGCACGACCACAACACCTCGACTAACGCTTTATCTCGAAGTGTCTTCGTTGCCTGAAGTGCTGTCCGATAATCCTTTTCAGTTGCGGTCTCTTGTGGTCTTTTAATCTCGCGTGCCAATGGCACACGAACCCACCACGGAAAGACGTCGTAGCCGTTGCTTTCAGCCCATTGACCTACAGCGCGGACAGCTTGTCCTCTCTTGCGACGACTAACGATGGATTCAATTGAAGCAAGCCATGTTTTGACATCTGCAAGAGATGGCTCTGGGAATCGTTCAAGCAACAATGTCAACCCTGAGACATAGTTGTTAGCTGTTTGTTCGGCTTTGCCTGCGAGCAGCCAATCAAGTCGAAATTCTCC
>CAIVDG010000324.1 GCA_903904615.1 uncultured Acidimicrobiaceae bacterium
ATTTTGCAGTCGAGTTTCGCGTTGGTCGTGCAACTGGCGAATCAGTTTGGATTCAAGTCTCCACGCAACCAATCCTCACCGATGGAGTTCTCACCGGATACGTCGGCACAGCAATCGATTGCACATCGCTCGTTGCGCAACGACAATTATCGAACCAGCTTGTTGGTCTGCTCGATGTATCTGGCGATGCAGTGTTGGTGTTCAACAGAGTGGGCGAACTTGAGTTTGCAAACGACACAGCACGCACACTCATTGGCGTTGCCGACCCAGCAGCAGGTAATGGCGACGTTGCTGCTCGCGCGTTCATGCAAGCGGTACGAGATCAATTACCACGAGTGTTGCTCGATGCTGCACCGCCCACAGGTTCGCCCAATAGATGGGAAGGTGAAATTGGTTTCCGCTCGCCGGACGGCATTGCGCGAATCCTCGCCGTTGTTGTGCAAGTTGTGCGTGATGCAGACGGCAGCGTGCACCATTGGTCCACCATCACACGCGACATCACCGAAGAACGTCAGACACAAGCCGAGCTAGCGCGTCAGGCAACGCACGATGCGCTCACCGGACTACCCAACCGTGTTCTCTTTCTTCGCAAGACAACCGAAGCACTCGAGCGCAGCAGAACTACTCATGCAACGGTCGGCGTGCTGTTCATCGACCTCGACAAACTGAAGCACGTGAACGACACCATTGGTCATGCTGTGGGCGACCAACTCATCGTGACTGTTGCGCGACGCCTCGCCGCCGCAACACGACCCACAGACTTGGTTGCACGTATTAGTGGTGATGAATTCGTGGTGTTGTGTGAAGGGCTTCTCGATGAGCAAGTTGCACTCGACGTTGCCGAACGAATTCGAACCTCCATCACTGGACCACTCGTGCTTCAAGGCGTAGAGATTGAAGCGGGCGCAAGCGTGGGCGTCGCCATGTCAACTCCAGATCTTCTTGCAAGCGAATCAGCCGCTGACGCTGCGGTCACACTTCTTCGCTCCGCCGACACTGCCATGTACCGCGCAAAGCAACGTGGTCGTGGTCGGTCTGAGCTGTTCAACGAAGAGATGCGCACTGCGGCGCGAGAACGTCTTCAGTTGGCATCAGAGCTTGAACAGGCGCTGGCAGCTCATCAATTCAGCGTTCTCTTTCAGCCCATTGAATCTGCACACACGGGTCGCGTTGTGGCAGCCGAAGCACTGTTGCGATGGAACCACCCCACGCGTGGCCTGCTTGCACCCGCCGCGTTTCTCGATCTAGCCGACGAATCAGGCCTCATTGCACCTATCGGTGACTGGGTGCTTGAACAGGGTGCACAAACGTTGGCCGGGTGGATTTCGTCTGGACTTGTCGATCGCGGAACGTCTATCCATGTCAATGCATCGCGACGTCAACTTTCCGACATCACATTTGTGGATCGTGCCCTCACCATTCTGCGCGCACATTCACTTGACGGTTCACAACTTGTCTTTGAAACATCAGAGTCAAACTTGGTGGAGAACAATCCATCGGTATTGCGCACCGTCACTGCGCTCAAGCGTCAAGGTGTCCGCATTGCCGTTGACGACTTTGGCTCTGGATACTCGTCTCTTGCATCTCTGCGCACATTCCCCGCAGACCTTTTGAAGCTAGACGGAACGCTTGTCCGTGATGTTGGCCGTACCGATGGCGGCGACGACCCCATGGTTCGCTCCCTCATTCAGTTAGCTCACTCCTTGAACTTGGTGGTGTGCGCCGAATGGGTGACTACGGAAGATCATGTACAACGCCTAAAAGTTCTTGGGTGCGACCTTTTGCAAGGCAATCGCATTGGTGAACCAGTGTCTGCAGATGTATTTGTGAGCAAGCTGCAACGCAAAGCAGCAGCACAAAATTCAGACGCGCTCTAGTTCGATGGCGTCGTGGGCAAAGGTCCCAACCCAGCGAAATAATCAAGTACAGGCTTTGATTCGTTATTCAGCGTGAAGACAAAGCTTCCTGAAATCATGTCGCTTGAGACAGGAAGCGCAACGGACAGTGATGCGCCATTTGCTAGCGGACGCAATTTTCGCGCCAAGTCAATGAGATCGAGTCCATCGTCTACTGCCACTGCAGACGAAAACGAAGAGAGGATTCCGGACGCTTTCATGGGATTTTCAGCAAGGTAACGCACGGCTTGTTTTACAAGTACCGACATGAAGTACCTCTGACGATCACCACGCCCCACATCTCCTGTTCCATCCACCTGCCAACGACCATCAATCTTTTCTTCAAAGTGACGTGACCGCGCATAGGAAAGTGCTTGCGCACCGTTCTGCATCTTGCAGCCGCGCTTCCCAAGGAAAAAGCCGGTTGCCTTGTCACGCGAGGCACGATCAACGCAGATGCGCACACCCCCCACAGCATCCACAATGTCTTTAAAGCCCGCGAAGTCCATCTCAACGTAATGATGAATAGGAATATTCAACGCACCTTGCAACGTGCGTACCAGAACATCTGCACCTCGCTGATACGCCGAGTTCACTTTCGCAAACCGTCCGTTGTCTGCCATCATCACGCGAAGGTCACGCGGAACAGACATGGTGGACACAGAGTTGTTCTTCGTATCCACGCGAATCACAATCAACGTGTCAGCGCGCATTCCCGGATTCGCTTCTTCTGCTCCCATGCTCTCAAAGTCTTCATCGGCGGGATCTGCACTCGCACGCGAGTCGGAGCCAACAAGCAAGTAGTTCTCAAAGCCGTCGCTCGGAGGCGACAACGTGGGTGTCACAACAGACACTCGCGACACTTCGTCTAGCGCAGCATTCGTTGCACGCACTATGCCTAGTGCGCCTGCCAACGTCATGACCAACGCAATACACACCGCCAATAACCATCGCGGAGTACCGGTCGATCGAGTAGAGACACGGTCGCGAAGCACAGACCTACGGTAGTCAGTCCTCTACTGCGCGAAGATGCACCACATCTGCCGTGTCGATGCGATGTGTCACGGCACAATCGTCAAGCAACACCAATCGCCCATCGCGTTCTACGTCCATGGCGCGCCCCACAATGTCGTTGCCATCAGGCATCTGTGCTCTTACACGTGTTCCCACCGTGGCAAGACCAGCAATGTATGCGCCATGCAGTTGGTCATCATCTAACGCAAGCAACCGATCAATTTCCGGAAGCATCTGCAACAAGAAGTCATGTGGGGTCATCTCGTGTGTCCATCCACACGACGCCAGCGAAGCGGCGCCTTCTGGGGCCCACCCCAAGTTGCACCCAATTCCCACCACCACGAATGGAATCTTTCCGTCCGCAGCGACAGGGGCCGCCTGAGCCAAGATGCCTGCCACCTTCTCAGTACCCACCAAGAGGTCATTTGGCCACTTCAGTACAACGGGCACCCCACAGCCCTCACGCGCCACTGTGGCCGCTGCCAATGCCACCACCTGAGTGAGAACGTGCAAGCGCTCGGGAACATCCCGAAATAGCAAGGACACCAGCAGGTTCACCCCTCGAGGCGCCTCCCATGTTCGATCCAGGCGACCACGGCCCGCGGACTGGAAATCTGCCCGCAAAACAGACCGATTGGGAGCCCCCTCGGCACCCAATTTCAGTAGGTCCGTGTTGGTGCTACCCGTCTCGGGGACCGTTGTGACATGCCACTGCTCGGATTGGTTCGCTATTGGGTGTCCCATCAGGGCAATATTGTCACCTGTGCTGAAAAAAATCCTTATCGCCAACAGAGGCGAAATCGCTGTCCGAGTTATCCGCGCCGCCCGTGAACTTGGCATTGCCACAGTTGCGGTCTATTCAGAGCTCGATCGAAACGCGCTTCATGTGCGTCTCGCCGACGAGGCATACGCACTTGGTGGCCAAACCGCAGCCGAGAGCTACCTCAACACTGAGGCCATCTTGAAGGCCATCACTGACAGCGGTGCAGACGGTGTTCACCCCGGATACGGATTCTTCAGCGAGAACGCAGACTTCGCTCGCGCCATCACGGCGATGGGTGTTGCATTCATCGGCCCACCACCAGAAGCCATTGACGAAATGGGCGACAAGGTCTCTAGCCGCAAAGCAGCACTGCGCGGTGGAGCGCCCATTGTTCCCGGCACAACGGAATTCGTGACGAGTGCAAAAGAGATCACTGATTTCGGAAACGACTTCGGTTGGCCAATTGCAATTAAGGCAGCCTTCGGTGGCGGTGGACGCGGAATGAAAGTCGTGCAGTCTGCAGCCGAAGTACAAGACGCCATGGACTCCGCACAACGCGAGGCACGCAACTTCTTTGGACGCGATGAAATTTACGTAGAGCGCTACCTCACGTGGCCGCGCCACATTGAAGTGCAGCTTGTTGGTGACAAGCACGGAAATGTCGTGTGGGTCTCAACACGTGACTGCTCTGCACAGCGTCGCCACCAGAAACTCATTGAAGAAGCTCCAGCACCTGGTCTACCCGATGGCGTGGAAGAGGCAATGGGTGCAGCGGCAGTAAAAGCAGCAAAGGCCGTGGGTTACTTCAATGCCGGAACAGTTGAATTCATTTACCAAGATGGCGACTTCTTCTTCTTGGAGATGAACACACGTCTCCAGGTAGAACACCCCGTTACCGAAGTCATCACAGGCATCGATCTTGTGGAATGGCAGATTCGTGTTGCATCGGGCGAGAAGCTCCCCATGACGCAGAAAGAAGTTCGTGCCCTTCAACGCGGTCACGCCATTGAAGTCCGTATCAATGCAGAGAATCCAGCAGGCGGAAAGTTCCTCCCTTCTCCCGGACCCATCACCAAACTCACTGCACCCGACGGATTCGGTGTTCGCTTCGACGGTGGCTATGAATCTGGCGATGAAATTAGCCAGTACTACGACAACCTCGTCGGCAAAGTCATCGTGTGGGGCAAAGACCGCGACACGGCAATTGCTCGCACCATCCGCGCGCTAAAGGAAATGGTTGTTGAAGGCGTCGCCACCACCATTCCTGCCGACATCGCAATCCTCGAACACTCCGATTTCGCTGCTGTTACTCACTCCACGAAGTGGGTGGAAGAAGTTCTCGATCTTTCACACATCGAATCCGGTCCAATTGTTCCTGCAAGCGATGACGATGCGCCTTTGGTACAACGACAGACCACCGTCGAGGTCAATGGTCGTCGTTTCGATGTGAAGTTGTGGGTTCCTGAATCTGCCGGAGTTGCCGCAGCAACACCGGCCAGGAAGAAGGCAGCACGTTCATCATCGGCATCAGGCGGCGGCGCTGGCGGCGGAAGTGGCCAAATTGCAGTGCCCATGCAAGGAACCATCGTGAAGGTTCTTGTTGAAGTAGGCCAAGCAGTTGAAGCTGGTCAAAGTGTGGTCGTTTTGGAAGCCATGAAAATGGAAAACCAAATTGAAGCCGACAAGACCGGAACCGTGAAGGCCATCAACGTAAAGCCAGGAGACACCGTGGGTGCTGGCGACGTTGTTGTCGTTATCGAATAACTATTCAGCAGCTTCAGACAACGCTTCGGCAAGCGCCGGATGCACTAGCAAAGACTCTTCAATGTCGGACACCTTGAGGTTTGCTGTGACGGCCAATGCAATCACGCTGATGAGTTCGGCAGCATGACGCCCAACAATTGATCCACCCAGTACTTCACCTGTTGCGGGGTCACTAATGATCTTCACGAAACCGCGTGAGTCGTTGTTGATAAGAGCTTTTGCGGTTGTCGCAAACGGAACTTTTGTAACTCGAATCTTTCGACCCGATGCAAACGCTTCCGCTTCAGCCAAACCGACGTCGGCAATTTCTGGTTCGGTAAAAATTGCCGATGCAGCTTTGTCATAGTCGAGATGACGGTGTGGTCCACGTGGACCACCAACAACTTGCTCGGCCACTTTCTTGCCCTGCATAGATGCGACGGAAGACAGTGGCAGTTTTCCACTGACATCGCCGGCTGCGTAAATATGCTCCACGGTGCTTTGGCAATGACGATTGATGACGATGTATCCGCCATCCATTTCGACACCGATGTCTTCAAGACCAAGATCTTCTGTGTTCGGTATGGAACCGATGGCGAGGACTGCATGTGTTGTTTCTGAAACTCGTCCGTCGTCGCACACCACACGAACACCGTTTTCTGTGCGTTCGATGTTTGTGGCACGCGCGCCCTTGTACAAACGAACTCCACGAGACAAGAAGTTCTCTTCCAGCACTGCTGCCACTTCGGGGTCTTTCCCGGGAAGAACTTGCTGACGCGATACCACCAGAGTGACTCGCGAACCGAAAGACGCAAACATGTGTGCGAATTCCACACCAGTCACACCGGAACCAATGATGGTGACACTCTCGGGGAAAATGCGTGGCGGGTAGCAATCACGGGTTGTGAGAATTCGGTCTCCGTCTGGCTGAGCGAACTGAGGGATACGCGGACGAGTTCCCGTGGAGATGAGAATGTCGTCGGCCTGAATTTGGTGCGTCGTTCCGTCGCTTGCATCGACATGAACAGTGTTGGCATTCAACAAACGTGCCGATCCGCGAATGATGGTGACGCCCTGGCTCTGCAACAACGAGGTCATGTCATTGGACAGGCGGTTCTTGATGCCCTCAATGCGGTCGGTCAACGCATTGACGTCGATTTCAGCATCGCGATTGGACAAGCCCATTCCGCTGAGACTTTCCGTGAAACTCATGGCCCCACCGGTAGCAATCATGGTTTTTGACGGCACGCAGTCCAATAAGTGCGCAGCGCCTCCCACAATCTCGCGCTCCACCACAATGACTTCCACGCCTTTACGCGCAGCTGATGTGGCCGCCGCATTTCCTGCAGGACCACCACCGATGATGACCAAACGCTTGTTGAGGTTCACGTTGTTGAGGTTATCGGCACAGTCGTGGTTGTCGTGGTTGTCGTGGTTGTCGTGGTTGTCGTGGTTGCGCCACCCGTGAACTCCGGCAGGGTTGTGGTGGGAACTGCAACCGTGTTCGGGCAATACCGAGACGGATAGCCAATTTTGTCTCTGCGTTCACCTGCGTATTCAAAATGCATTCCGTCGGTGGGCCAGAAGTTGCCACCCCATGCGAATCCCCATTTTCGGAAAATGCGCACAACATCGCAATTCATCTTTGGCGTCGCCCACTGGTAGTTCTCCGTGGTGTTGATGTCAAGGGCAGCCCCATACGCATGGCGCGACGGCGCACCAAAAGTTCCTGCCATGCGGTTGTACCTGCCTACGTAGCACCCGCCGTATCTGTTGGCATTTGCCACATCAACGAATCTCTGCAATCCCTTTGCACGAATCTCGCTGAGTGCACCTTGAATTGCCTCCACGACAACCTTGTGACAGTTGTTGCGCAATGGAATGTCGTCAAAGGTGTGGCGCCACAAAATCTTGTTTACTTTCCACTGCTCTTCAATCTGAATTGCGCTCCCACCTGCTGGCCTGTAAGCAAACTCCCCCATCAGCTTCTTCAATGTTGAAACTCCCAATGTGCCATCGGGGTTTTCCCTGTCCCACGAACGTCGCATGCGATAGGTGTTGCCAATAACGATTCCTTCTGAGCGCAGACGAGAAACGATGCGGTTGTATGACTGAATGTGGGTAGCCGTAATGCGGGCAACGGCAAACGTTCCAAGACTCGCCGCCGATTCGGAGGCGATGAACAGGTCACCCCAATCAACAAAGGCATTCGAAACAATCGCACCAATCTCAAAGGTCTTCATTCGGAATCGAATGTCGCGAAGAACAATCGTGTCTCCCACTTGCGCGCCCCGCAGCTCCGCCGATGTCTCCCCCATGAGCACTTTGCCTGATGCCGCCACATCTGCCATGGCATCGCCGCCCACCGCTCGCACATACTCAACTGGTGCGACCATGGTTGCCATTGGTAGCCGCCAACGGCTTCCTAACCGCATCAGATATTCTCCATCGCGTATATGCGCGGTCATTCCCACGGTGGGAAAACTGACGCGGTGTGCAACTGCTCCTGCATTCTGAATAGCTCTCGTTATCCGCCGTTCAATCGGTGACTTCAGCGAGATATTCATTGAGACCGACAGGGTGGGCTGAAGGTGGCGCGCCGGAAAATCGGAGGTTGAGTCGGCACGCGCGGGCGTTGGGATACACAAAGAGAGCAGCGCAATAGTCACGACACTCCGAGAAAAACGCATAACTTCACCGTACTTGGACAATGGCTTCCACTCTTGACGGCTGGGCGAACTACCGTAGAGATTCTGTGAGTGACGAAGTAACGGACCAAAGCCTTGGCGGATTAGAACAAGAAAAGGCGCGACGTCTTGCCGCAATTGACGGTCTTCGCCAGTCTGGTACAAATCCGTATCCGTATCGTTACGACCGGTCTCACACGTTGAGCGACATTCGTACTTCGCACGGTTCTCTCGAAGCAGGAACCGAAACAGAACAATCCGTCGATGTTGCAGGTCGCATCATGTTGAAGCGTGACCAGGGCAAACTTATTTTTGTCACCCTTCAAGATCGCTCCGGAGACATTCAGTTGTTTGTGTCGAAAGCGGTTGTGGGAGACGACGCCTTCAATGCCATCAACGACCTTGATCTTGGCGATTGGGTTGGCGCAACCGGAACCATCATGACAACGCGTAAGGGCGAACTGTCCATCAAGGTCACATCGCTTGTTCTGCTCTCAAAAGCCGTGCGTCCGCTTCCCGACAAATGGCATGGTCTCACCGACACCGACACCCGATATCGCCAGCGATACGCCGACCTCATCGGCAATGAAGAGTCGCGCAGAATGTTTGCCGTCCGGCATGCGGTCATCGCTAGTTTCCGACGCACACTTCACGACCGCGGATTCATTGAAGTAGAGACACCGGTGTTGCACATGGAAGCCGGTGGTGCGCATGCACGACCATTCCTCACGCACCACAACGCATTAGACATGCAGCTGTACCTGCGAATTGCATTAGAACTGCATCTCAAACGACTCATCGTTGGTGGCATGGAACGCGTGTATGAAATCGGACGTGTCTTCCGCAACGAAGGCATCTCCACGCGACACAATCCCGAATTCACCATGATGGAGCTGTACCAAGCATTTGCCGATTACACCGACATTATGGATCTCACTGAAGTTCTGTTCGTCAATGCTGCAAAAGACGCAACTGGATCATCCGTCGTGCGCATCGACGACGTAGAGGTCGACCTAGCAAAGCCATGGCGTCGCGTACGTATGGTGGATTTGGTCACCGAAGCCACGGGCGTCTCTGTTCACCCATCTCAATCGCGAGATGAACTTGTTGCCCTTGCCGAAAAGCACGGCGTCAAAGTGGAAAAGCACCACGGCCCCGGAAAAATCATCGAAGAGATGTTTGAACACTTGTGCGAGTCGTCGTTACGCGAACCCACATTTGTTACCGGACATCCCGTAGAGATCAGCCCACTCGCGCGCGAAGACCGCAACGACCCACATCTCACCGAACGATTTGAATTGTTCGTCGGTGGACGAGAACTTGCCAACGCATACTCAGAACTCAACGACCCCGTCATTCAACGTGCACGCTTCGAAGACGAACAACGTCAAAAAGAAGCCGGAAACGCTGAGGCCGGAACTGTTGACGAAGACTTCTTGCGTGCACTCGAATTCGGCATGCCTCCCACGGGTGGTCTTGGCATCGGCATGGACCGCTTGGTCATGCTCATTGGTGGTGCTGCATCTATTCGCGACGTCATTCTCTTCCCCACACTTCGACCGGAGGTCCTCTCATGACACACACAGCTTGGGGCGTAGGAATCGCCACGCTTGACGCAACTGGCGCCACGCTCGATGTTCGCTTTCGTGCTCTCGGCCTCGGAGACGCTCCCGCCGATACGCCGCCCATCGAACTCTCTGCTGAATCTGACCGTGAACGCGGGGTTGCCTTTCGGTCCGTAGCGCTGTCCATTGACACGTCATCTGCACCCGCGGATGCTGCCGATGCGTATCTGCGACTTCATTTGTTCTCACATCGCCTCATGCAGCCACGTTCTATGAATCTCGATGGCATCTTCGGACACCTTCAGAATGTGGCCTGGACATCACGTGGACCAGTGGCCGTTGATGCAATCGAATCGGTCACGTGGAACTTTGCCCGCAAAGGTGAACACCTCACCGTGCACGGAGTGGACAAGTTTCCACGAATGACCGACTACGTCGTTCCGTCTGGAGTTCGCATCGCCGACGCAAGTCGCGTACGTCTCGGTGCATACCTCTCGGCTGGCACCACGGTCATGCACGAAGGTTTCTGCAACTTCAACGCCGGCACACTCGGCGCATCAATGGTGGAAGGCCGTATCTCGCAAGGCGTCATTGTTGGCGACGGTTCCGACATTGGTGGTGGCGCATCCATCATGGGAACTCTCTCTGGTGGCGGAAAAGAAATGGTCACTATTGGTGAGCGATGCCTCCTTGGTGCAAATGCAGGAATCGGAATCAGTTTGGGCGACGACTGCATCGTGGAAGCGGGTCTCTATGTCACCGCCGGAACAATTGTTCTAGATCCATCTGGTTCTCCCGTGAAGGCACGTTTGCTCTCTGGCCAGTCCGGACTTCTGTATCGCCGCAACTCGCTCACTGGTGCCGTGGAAGTTATTGCGCGTTCTGGCTCATGGGGTGGCCTCAACGCAGACCTGCACAAGAACTGACATGCAGCCAGAGGAACTTGCTTCCCTCATTGCATCGCGTCGCAGCAACATCTTCATTGACGCCACTTCTCACGTCAGCGATTCTCAGATCAATGCGCTTATCACCGCTGCGCAATTTGCTCCGAATCACAAACACACCTGGCCGCTGCGCGTGTGCGTTGTGCGTGGAGAATCGCGAGAACAACTAGGTCACAAAATTGCCGACTCTATGGAGACTCGCGGCGACGATCCTGCAAAGGTGACAAAGACGCGCACCAAATACTCACGTGCTCCGCTCGTTCTTGTTGTTGCCTACGCACAGGGAAATTCAGATTCCGAGACAATTGAGAATTCGTATGCCGTTGCCGCAGGAATTCAGAACCTTCTTCTTCAAGCCGAGTCGTTCGGTTTCGCAGCTCTATGGAGTACCCCCGCCAAAGGAGCCAACGATGCAATCACTGGCTTCTGTGATTTCGCGCCGACCGACACAGTGGTAGGAATCGTGTACGTGGGCTCCCCTGCACGGCCAGCACCCGCAGTGGAACGACCACACCCCACTGTCACCTATCGCAACTGACAGAACTCACTCGGCTGTTCTTGGTGGCTACACCAGCGACTACCGTCACACATGTGAGTCACTTACTGACATCAACCCAGAACAACCCATCGGGAACCGCTGTCATCTCGGCACAAGGTTCCATTACATGGACCGAACTTGAAGCACGCGGTCACAAAGTGGCCCATGCGCTTCGTGCCGAAGGTCTTGAAATCGGCGATCGATGGGCGTTCCTGTGCGACAACAGACTTGAATGGCCAGAACTGTTCTTGGGCAACACACTCGCGGGCACAAAGTATGTGCCGCTGAACTGGCATCTCACAGTTCCAGAGTTGGTGTACCTACTGCAGAACAGCGGCGCAACCTTTCTTATCGTTGATCAACGAAATGAAAAAAATGGCCGTGAAGCCGCAGGCGAAGTGGGCATGACGAGCGACCGCATCATTGTTGTTGGCGACACATACGACGCATGGCGCGATGCGCAACC
>CAIVDG010000325.1 GCA_903904615.1 uncultured Acidimicrobiaceae bacterium
AGAGATCATGCGCTTCCAGGGATTGAAATTGTTGTCTGAAGTGCTGGCCCGTAAAGAACCAGGTCCTGCAGCATCCATCAACAAGATGTTCTGGTCGGAATACGCCCAGAAATTCTCTAACCACATGATGAATGCGCGTGGGGCAGAAGCCCTTCTCATTGAAGACGACACGAACGGTCAGTACGTTGCCGACCGATGGACCTCGTTGTTCTTCCAGCATCGTGCATCAACCATTTGGGGCGGTACCGCACAAGTGCAGCGCAACATTGTTGGTGAGCGCGTGCTGGGTCTTCCGAAAGAGCCAGATCCAAACAAGCCGCGTCCGAACGCGGAGTAGTTCTACTTCTCTAAGTACGGGTCGCCAGGGCGGCGAAAGCGAATAGGCGTCGACAGTCTGTTTGCGGTTCCCGCTCTATACATCTGAGCTGGCCTGCCCGGGCTTGTTCCGAAATCTGCGAACTCGTCAATTGGTGTCACAAAGTTCTTCACTTGGTCTACTTTTCGACGGAAGTTGGCGGGGTCTACTTCGTATTGCAAGAACGCCTCGTACACGCCGCGTAGTTCACTAATGGTGAACTTTGATTTGCAGAAACTGAGAGCAACGTTGGTGTCTTCCAACATGCGACGGGCAACGCGACGTGCCTCGTAGATGATCTCTGAATGATCGAACTCCAACATACGCTTGTCGCGAAGGCGCCTATAGGGCACGAAGGCTGCATTATCGGAGTGCATCTTTGGACCTAGTTCGCCGGGGTGGGGGACAAGGGCCATGTAGGCGATTGCTATTGCGCGGAATCGATCGTCTCTGTTGGGGTCTCCGTAGGCGCCAACCTGATGTAGGTCTTTGGGCTTCAATGAAATGCCTGTTTCCTCAGCAACTTTTCGAATAGCCGTAGCTTCAAGCTTTTCGGTGTCTCCCACAAGTCCGCCGGGGAGTGCCCACTTGTTACTGGATCTTTCGGGACGCTGCATCACCAGCACTTCAAGGCGGTCTTTGGCGTCTGCTGCGCGGTCTGGATTAATAGTGAACACCACGGTGTCGACGTAGACGTAAAAGTCCATTTGTTTGGTTCTCTTCGCGGGGGCCATAAGGACATTTTGACACATTTTGGTCGGACTGTCCCTTATTTCATAAGGGTAGAAACACCCTTGTGCTATATTCTAGTCACATCTACTATTATCCCTCAGGCAACTGGGGAGAAGGAGTCCCATGACCCAGAAACGAACCACTTCCTCTTCATCACATCGGCTTTCGCACCCACAGCAGGTGCGAGCCGCCGGAGCCATGTTGGGCTCCGCAGTAGCCGACGCACTTGGTGCACCGTTCGAATTTCAAGACGGCGGTTTGTATTCAGCTCGCTTCCCACGACCTGTTGTGGGTGGCATTGGCGAAATGATCGGAGGCGGTGGCTTCAACTGGGCACCGGGCGAATTCACAGACGACACGCAAATGGCACTTGCTCTTGCCAATGCATTGGAAGAGGCAGGCGGCTTCAATCCAGAGGTCATGTGGAAGCACTTCCGTACCTGGCGTTCCACTGCGAAAGATGTGGGTATCACCATTTCTCAAGCGTTGCAGTCACAGAACTATTTCGGTGCCGCAGAAGCCGCGCACGAAGCATTGGGCGGGCGCACGGCAAGTAACGGCAGTGTTATGCGTATTGCTCCTGTCGGAGTGTTTGGTGTGCGCCTGAGTCGTGCAGAAGCAGTGGAACTCGCGGTGGAGCAAGCGTCGCTCACTCATCACGATCCATCTGCGTCAGTAGGTGCGGCATTTGTGGCCGACATCATTCGCAGCACCATTCTCACTGGCGATTTCCCAGGAAGCGTTCAGTCTGCATTTGACTTCTTTGCAGAAACACCGTGGGGTCCATATTTGGAGAATGAGTTTGCATCTGTCTTGGCTGCCGACTTCGATCCTCAACACGAGTCACATCTTCCCAACGGAACAGTGTGGACTGCAGTGGGACAGGCCTTGTGGGTTGTGCGTACAACCACGTCGTTCCACGACGCCATTGTTTCGGCTATCGACCTTGGCGGGGACACCGACACTGTGGCCGCTATTGCGGGCGCGATGGCGGGAGCGCTGTATGGCCTTCAGGGAATCCCTGTTCGTTGGGCTACCTATGTACACGGAACAGTCACCACGCCCCATGCTGGCGAGGTTCTGTATCGCGGTCAAGACATCATCAACACGGCTCGCCGTTTGCTGGGGTTAGGCAATGCTCCAATCACCCCACCAGAACGTCCGGTTCAGGCACAGTTGGTTCACCCCGCAGGTGTCTGGGCGTCCAATCTCGATGGCGCAGCAGCTGTGCCAAAGGATTTTGGCGTGGTGTCACTGTGCATTACCGAAGACCGCTTTTTGGATCACCCACATCGCCGCCAGGTGTACATGCGAGACAGTGAAGGGGATCGTAACCCCAACTTGTTTTTCGCTCTGAAAGAGAGTGTTGACGCCATTAACGCGTTCCTTGCGGAAGGGCGTCAGGTGGTGGTGCATTGTCACGGTGGACGCAGTCGTACCGCGTTCGTGTTGAAGGGGTGGTTCATGCATCACGAAGGTCTTCTGCACGACCATGCTCACCAATGGATGAGTGACACATGGTCCATGTATGAAACATGGACACAAACGTTCTTCGATCTGCTCGACAACGAGTGGGGCGATCACGTTGAAGCAATCACGGGGGGTACACAATGATCGAAATCATCGAAGCCGAAGAACGTATCGGCAAAATGTTCTTGGCATTGGCAGACGTCTCTCCCACGTTCGACGACGATTACGACACCGAAGACTTGGCTCCTTGGCCATTGGCGTACCTCACGAAAGGTGAGGTTGAGGGCACAGCAACGTTGTATGAACGCTTCAACGGAACTGTTGTATTGCGTATCGATTCAGACGTCATCACCGTGACCGACTCGCCAGAAGTTCGTAAGTGGGTCACCAGTCGCACCGGATGGATGCCGTTTGTTCAAGCGCGTCTGGAAACGGTCGACGGATCACGTGTCAAGGTCATCGCTACGCACTCGTTCCTGGCCGATGAAGTCACTCAGTCAGAAATTGAACAAGTACTCGGTTCTTTCGATTTCGTGGTGGAGAAATGGTCCGAAGCCCTTATTCGTCTCGAGATGGATGCCGAAATGGAAGCACGCACGGAATCTGTGCGCCGTCGCTCGGAACGTCCGAAGGAAGTGCAAGAAGGTCCCGATGCATCGGCAACTGCAGACGAATCAACAGAGGCTGCTCGCACGCCAGAAGGCGGCTTGGACGAGATGGTCGGACTCATTCCTGTCAAGAACTTGGTGAAGCAGATCACCAATGTTCAAAAGGTTGCCCGCGTGCGGCGCCGTAATGGGCTCAATGCAGTTGTTCCATCACCACACCTGGTGTTTACGGGTAATCCCGGAACCGGAAAAACTACGGTGGCCCGCCACATTGGTCGCATCTACAAGCAATTGGGATTGCTCAGCAGTGGTCATGTGGTGGAAGTCGACCGTTCTCAACTGGTGGGTGGCTATATCGGTCAAACGGCTATCAAAACTCGTGAAGCGCTCGACTCTGCCCGTGGCGGAGTGTTGTTCGTCGACGAGGCGTACTCGCTGGCTCGCGATCACGCTAACGACTATGGCCACGAAGCGATTGAAACAATCCTTGCGTACATGGAGAACAATCGCGGCAACATTGTTGTCGTAGTAGCTGGCTATCCAGCCGAAATGAAAACCTTCATGGCAATGAACCCTGGACTTGCAAGTCGTTTCGACTACTCGTTGCAGTTTCCCGATTATTCAAACGACGAACTGTCTGTCATCTTCGAACGTCTCGCAAACGAATTCGATTATGACCTGGACGAACTTGCACGAGATGCCCTGAAGATGATTGTGTCGTCGTGGGAGCGTGAACACGGATTCGGAAACGCACGAGAGGTGCGTCGCTTATTCAACGAGGTAGTCGCGGCACACGGCGCATGGCTCATTCAGCAGGGAATCACGTCTGGCGACGCATTGCGTCAGTTAACCAGTGTGCATTTCCCCGTTGGGGAGGCGCTGGCCGCTGTTGGGGCTCGTGAGCGTGATGCGCAAAACGATCTCGGTGGTCCTGGCTACCTCTAGGGGGCTACCGCGTTTGGCGGGCGGTGGAAACTAGGGTTTCCACGTGGATTTCAACTGGGCGCGCACGTTCGATCGCACGCTTCACCGAGAAGAGCCAGCCGAACCCTCGAAAAAACACATTGTGGTGGCGTGGGCTGCAGGAATAGTTGCCGTGCTGTTTATGGGAACCGTTGCCGCACGCATGGCGGCTCCCACCATTCATCCAGATGAATGGGGTTTTCTCACAAATGGGCAGGCGCTTATTGGCCACGTTGAAGCCCCCATTCCCACTGGCAGTTTTTATCCTGCTGGCTTCGGCATCATCACCGGTCTTGCGGCCCTTGTGTCGGGATCAATTTCTGGGGCGTACCGCATCACCTTGTTCGTCAATATTGGCTTTGCATTAGCCACTGCATGGTGGGCGGGTCGTTTGGCTCGACAGGTTTTCCAGGTGTCACAGAACGTGTCGCGTGTGGTGATGGCACTTGTGGCGGTGTTACCCGGAACCTTGGTGAGCGCCATGTTTGCTTGGCCAGAGATTGCTGCGCGTCTTGCCTTCCTTGGCTTTATCTCACTGGTGTATCGCGCTGTGTTGAAGACTTCACCGCGCGCTGTTCTTGTGCTCACCGCATGCACGGGGCTCATGCCCGCACTTCATGGTCGCTTTACGTTGCTTCTGCCAGTCATCGCGTTGTTGTGTGTTTATCTCTGGCGCGTTGCGCGTTTGTCTTTTGCATGGTTGGTTGCAGCCGGTGCGGCGATGGTGTCGGGTTATGCCGTCTCTTATGTGTTGAACAAGTTTGTGAAGGCCAGTATCTACACAGAGTCGTACGACCAAGAGAATCGCTTATTGAGTCGATTGTTCCGTCCAGATTTATGGCCAGCGTTGTTGCGCACCATGGTGGGTCAAACCTGGTATTTGTTGGCCACGTCGCTTGGCATTGTCGGCCTTGGAATGATGTTCGCTGTTCACTCCGCAGTGAAGAACCGCTCCTCGCGCACTCGCGATGAATCCACGTGGGCTGAATCAGTCACGCTTGCAGTTCTCGCATTCTCCGTGTTCTCCATCATCTTCACGGGCGGTCTGCAGTTGTTGCACGGCAACAGAGGC
>CAIVDG010000326.1 GCA_903904615.1 uncultured Acidimicrobiaceae bacterium
GACATTGGAGAGACCAAGTGTGGTGTATGCGCCAGGAATTTCGGTTTTGATGCGCTTGATGGCTTCCAGAGTGGCAATGCCGTCTTTGCGCAAGTCTTCGTCACCGGTACCAATAGGGAAGGTCAGGGCATCAAAAATAAGGTCGCTTGCGTGAAGCCCGTATCGCTGAGTGGCAATGTCGTGAAGTCGGTGTGCAACTTCCATCTTCCACTCAACATCGCGTGCTTGGCCACGTTCGTCAATCAGCAAGCAAATAACAGCTGCGCCATAGTCGCGCGCAAGAGAGAACACGCGGTCAAGGCGACTGCCTGGCTCTTCGCCATCTTCAAGGTTGGCTGAGTTCAGAATGCATCGTCCACCCGCGTGAACAAGACCAGCTTCCATGACTTGGGGCTCGGTGGAGTCGAGAACCAAGGGAACGCTTGCTTGCGTCGCGAAACGAGATGCAATTTCGTGCATGTCGACGGTGCCGTCGCGCCCCACATAGTCAACACACACGTCCAACACGTGTGAGCCCTCACGAATTTGCTCCGTTGCCATCTTTAGGCAGGTGTCCCAGTCTTCGCGCAACATCGCTTCTCGGAAGGCTTTTGATCCGTTTGCATTGGTGCGCTCACCAATAATAAGGAAGCTGTTGTCTTGTTCAAGCGGGACAGGGGAGTACAGAGATGTCACGCTTGGTTCGTCGTCTGGTGTGCGATCTTTCACCGACACTGCATGCACCGCGTCACACACTTGTCGAAGATGCTCAGGTGTTGTTCCGCAGCACCCACCAACAATGGTGATACCAAGGTCCTTCACGTGGTGAGCGTGGTACTCGGCAAGTTGTTCTGGTGTGAGGTCGTAGTGCGTACGACCATCAACAACACTGGGCAAACCGGCGTTAGGAAGAACACTGATAGGAATTTGTGAGTGCTCGCTGAGATAACGCAAGTGCTCTTGCATTTCTGCGGGGCCAGTAGCGCAATTAATGCCAATGACATCTGGCTTCATAGCAACAAGCGCGGAATAGGCGGCACCAATTTCTGTGCCGACCAACATGCGGCCTGTGGTTTCCATGGTGACCTGCACCTGAATGGGAAGATCACGACCACATTCCTTCATTGCAATGCGACACGCTTGCATTGCGGCCTTGATCTGCAGCAAGTCCATGCATGTTTCAATGAGGAATAGATCGGAACCACCGTCAATCAGTCCGCGTGCCTGCTCTACGTATGAATCGCGTAATTCGTAGAAGCCAATGTGACCAAGGCTGGGCAACTTGGTACCTGGGCCCATACTTCCGGCCACATAACGAGGGCGTCCGTCGGTTTCGAAACGGTCAGCAACGCGTCGTGCAATGGCAGCGGCGGCAACATTCAGCTCGTACGCCTTTTCAGAAATGTCGTATTCGGTGAGAACGGTGGAGAAACTGCCGAAACTGGCGGTCTCAATTGCGTCGACGCCTGCTTCCAAGAATGCGGTGTGCATGGCTTCAATCACATCGGGACGAGTGAGACACAGCATCTCGTTGCAGCCCTCGAGAGAGGCGCCGCCAAAGTCGTCTGCAACAAGGTCGAGGTCTTGAACGAAGGTGCCAAAAGCACCATCAAAAACAATGACTCGTTCGCGGATGGCTTCTGTGTAGGGCTGGCGACTCATGACCCTTCAACGCTACTGCCACCGCTGTAGTGGGGACCCGTTTCTTCACGCTGTGACATTCACAGAAAACCCCTGTTGAGCCTTTGTCACCCATAGAGTCTGTGTCATGGCTCGCGAGAAGATCTACACCCGGGAAGGCGACGACGGCACGACCGGACTCTTCTACGGAGGCCGAGTACCCAAAGACTCTGCATTGCCGCGTGCATACGGCGCAGTCGATGAAGCACAGGCTGTTATCGGTTTGGTGCGCACATCGGCAGGTCATGGGTCCGATGTCGACGCCATTGTGGTTCCCATCATGAAGGACCTGTATGTGTTGATGGCCGAATTGGCAACACTTCCCGAGAACCGCCACAAACTCACCCCAGGCAAGAGCAGTGTGACCTCGGAAATGGTGGACCGTTTGGAAACCATCATTGATGACCTCGACACAAAATTCGAA
>CAIVDG010000327.1 GCA_903904615.1 uncultured Acidimicrobiaceae bacterium
ACTCGGCTCAGACCGCTCACACTGAGTACTCCCAAGCCATTGCTTCCCATTGCCAATGTGCGTCAGTTAGAGCACCTCATTGCACACTTGGCCACTGCCGGAGTCACCCATGTTGCGCTCGCGCTTGGCTTCAAGCCAGAACCTTTCTTCGAAGCGTTTCCAGAAGGTGTGTGCGCGGGCGTTCAATTGCATTACGCCGTTGAGCCAGAGCCGCTCGATACAGCCGGAGCAATTGCATTTGCTGCGCGCGACGCCGGTATCAACGACACGTTTGTTGTCATGAATGGCGACATCATGTGTGATGTCGATGTTGCTTCTCTTGTGAAGTTTCATCGCGAGCACAAAGCTGAAGGCACTTTGCATCTCACGCCGGTGGACGACCCGTCTCAGTACGGAGTGGTGGAAACCAATAGCGATGGCTGGGTGCAACGATTTGTAGAAAAGCCCACACCTGGAGAGACCACTAGTTCCGTCATTAACGCTGGCACCTATGTACTGGAACCGTCGGTACTGAATCGCATGCCGGCGAACCAAAAGTTGTCTATTGAGCGCGTGGTGTTCCCGCAGATGGTGGCCGACGGAACCTTGGCGGCGATGGCCACGAATGACTATTGGATCGACACAGGTCGCCCCGATACCTATTTGCAGGCCAATCTTGACCTCATCGATGGATCGCGAAGCACCATCTTGTCGTCGGTTGCAGCGCACTGCACCATTAGCTCGTCTGCATCTGTGGTGCACAGCGTTATTGGCGAAGGTTCCACTGTTGGAGCCCAGTGCGTCATTACAGATTCCGTCCTTCTCCCTGGAGCCGTCATCGGAAATCGTGTACGGCTTGAACGGAGTCTGGTGATGGGCGTTGTGGGGGACGACGCGTCGCTTATCGATTGTGTTGTTGGCGCAGACGGCCATGTGCAGGCGGGGCTCACGCTGAGTGGCGAAAAAATTCCGTCACCTGAATTAGCGTCATAGAAATGGCGTCCCGAAAAATCTTGGTCTGTGGTGGTGCAGGATTCATTGGCTCGCATCTCGTCGAACGATTCATGGCGGAGGGCCATGAGGTAGACGTTGTAGATGACTTGTCCACAGGTTCGCTTTCCAACCTGGCCGACTCGCGAAATGCATCGGGACGCTTTAAGTTTCAGAACATCTCTGTGCAGTCAAGTGAGTTTGCCGAGCTCGTAGCACTCAAGCGTCCCGACATCATTGTGAATCTTGCAGTGTTTACGCCATCTCATGCTCACTCAGCAGGTGCTCTTGCAAGTCTTGGTGCCACTGTTTCAGTACTTGAAGCTGCGCGACTCGGCGGGGTTTCCAAAGTTGTTACCGCTCTTCCTGCAGCGTTGTTGTATGGCGAATGCCTTGCGCGCGATCTTCCCATTAAGGAAGGCCACATCAGTGACACGCGCACCAGCGAAGAAGTATTTGCGAGGGCTGCGGCAGACATACACGCTGTGTATCGCGACAGGCACGGCGTGGAGTACACCGTTTTGGCAATGGCAAATGTGTACGGGCAACGTCAACGACCCGAAGATGGTGTAGTTGCTGCTTTTGTCGATGCTTTAGAACAAGGCAAAGCACCCATTGTTCATGGCTCGGGTAAGCAGACCCGCGATTTTGTTCACATTGACGACACCGTCGATGCCATTGCACGGTCGCTCGATCGTGCAGGTGGCCTTGTCATCAATGTCGGAACAGGGGTAGCTACTTCCATTCTCGATTTATGGTCGGTCATGGGTGGTGCGTCGTCGCCGGTGCCGCGCACTGCATCGGCTAGACCCAACGACATTGTTCGACTTGGGCTATCGCCGGTGCGTGCTCGCATTCAACTCGGATGGTCGCCATTCACGTTGTTGAAAGACGGCTTGGCGTCTTTGCGCTCGCAGTAGTTCTTTAACGGAACAAATCTTCGCTCGGCGGGCGAACAATTTCGTTCATTGATGAATCCCTAAACCACGACGGGTCGGCACCACGAACGATGGCAACGGGAACCCCAGTTGATTTACCCATCACCAGTTCAGCGGCACACGCAAGTTCATCGGCCACAGCCACCTCGGTGACTTGCATAACGCGACCAAGTGCGTCTTCGGTTCCGCGAAGGTCGACAACGCCAGCAATACCAGCAACGCCAATAGCAACATCGGTGAGGCCTTTGCGCCACGGGCGACCAAACGTGTCGCTGATGATGACACCAACCGAGACTCCAAGTTTGGCTCGAACAATGTCACGAATACGGCGCGCAGACCTATCGCTGTCGAGTGGAAGAAGTGCGGCATAGCCACGTTCCACGTTTGATAGGTCGATACCACTGTTTGCGCATACGAAGCCGTGCTTTGTTTCGGTGATGATGAGATCGCCGCGTCGTCGAACAATTCGTACCGCTTCTTCTTCTACTAACACCTTGTGCGAGAGAGGATCGTCGGGGTTGATTGCAACCAATCGGTTCTCTGCTTTTGACACGATCTTCTGAGTGACCACCAGGACATCGTTGTCGCGCAAGGGACCGTTTGGCTCGCTGGCGCACGCTTCGACGATGACATCGCCCAATTGCATTCCAGGAACAATTTCGCCAATACCTTCAACGCTCCATGCCATTAATCGGGCCATGAGATTCCTCCTTGTCGTGGCGTTGCGCGCACAGTACGTCGCGCCAATTCTTCAGACACTCCTGGTTTCGACATGATGGTGTCTGTCACTACACATCGAAGACCTTCGCGTTCCACTTCATTCGCAAGGTGTGCATCTTGTTGGTCGATAACAAGAGTGGAACACACCGGTGCATACATTCGCGCCACACCGACCACGGTGGGTTCGTGGCCCAGCTCTACCAACATTCTGTCTGCAGGCCCCTTCAGGGCGGCACCAGCAACAATGGGGGACACCGCTACAACGTCATCGCGACGCGATGCAAGTAATGAATCGACGTGTGGAAGAGCACGAATGGGTCCGAGCGACACAATGGGATTTGACGGTGCAATCACGATGGCGTCTGCAGAAGTGATGAGTGACTCATCGATGAAGTTGGCGTTATTGGCGCCGACAAAATCAACTCCGGTGACCGGTACTGAATGTTGCAGCTTCACGAAGTATTCCTGAAAGCTCACACTTGCATCATTGAGATGAACCGTAGTTCGTACAGAGTCATTTGTCATGGGCAGAATTGACACGTCCACGCCAAATGCCCGGCGAACCTCGTCTGTGACATCACGAAGAGTGGCGCCTTCTTGTAGGCGAGCAGTTCTGTAGAAGTGGGTGGCAAGGTCTGTGTCGCCAAGATTGAACCAACGGGGAGCGGCCCGCGAGTGCTCGGGTCGGACGCCCTCGAATTTTTCTAGAGCGGCCATTGCGCGCCAGGTTTCATCGCGAAGACCCCAACCACGGTCTGGGTCAATTGCCTGGGCCAGTGTGTAGGTCACCGTGTCGATGTCGGGCGAGATAGAGAGACCATGAAGTTCGGTGTCGTCGCCCGTGTTGACAATGGTCACAATGTTGCTGGGATCTACAACCCGAACAAGTCCCGACAGAAAGCGGGCAGCGCCTACACCACCTGCCAGAACCAAAATCATGGTGTAAGCGTAGGGGGCAAGTACCAATCGGATTCACCTCAGTGAGAGGGTGTCGGTGGTACCGTCATTGAGTCCCATCACCGAACCATGAGGTCATCTCAATGCCCCGCGCTTTCATCACCGGAATTACAGGTCAAGACGGTCAACATTTGGCTGAATTCCTCCACTCCAAGGGCTACGAGGTTTTCGGCATGCTCAAGGGGCAGAACAACCCCCGGGCATTGCAGATTCGCGACGAGTTTCCCTACGTAGAACTTGTGCCCGGCGACCTGGCAGATCTCACCAGCTTGGTGTCGGCGCTTGAATATGTAAAGCCCGACGAGGTGTACAACCTGGGAGCTATTTCGTTCGTTGCCATTTCGTTTGGTCAGGCAGAACTCACATCGAACATCACGGGCCTTGGCGTGCTGCGCATGCTCGAGGCAATCCGCATGGTGGGTGGCACTCAGAACAATCCCATTCGTTTCTATCAAGCATCATCATCGGAGATGTTCGGAAAAGTTCGCGAAGTTCCACAAACCGAACTCACGCCATTCCACCCTCGGTCACCGTACGGTTGCGCCAAGGTGTTCGGCCACGACATCACCGTGAATTACCGCGAGAGCTACGGCATCTATGCGTGCTCAGGAATCCTGTTCAACCACGAAGGTCCTCGCCGTGGATTGGAATTTGTAACGCGCAAAATTTCCAACACCGCCGCACGCATCAAATTGGGTGTTGAAAAAGAATTGGTCATGGGCAACTTGGACGCCAAGCGTGACTGGGGCTACGCGGGTGACTACGTTCGCGCAATGTGGATGATGCTGCAGCAAGATGAACCAGATGATTACGTAGTAGCTACTGGCGAAACGCACTCCATTGAAGAGTTCCTCACCCTGGCATTTGAAGAAGTTGGATTAGATGACTGGCACAACTACGTGCGTCAAGACCCACGCTTCTTCCGTCCGGCGGAAGTAGATCTTCTTATCGGAGATCCGTCGAAGGCTCGCGAAAAGCTTGGTTGGGTGCCAGAAGTTGACTTCAAGTCTCTCGTCAGCATGATGGTGCAGAACGACTTGAAGATTGAAACTGCGCGCCTGAAGTAGTTCTTACTCGAACTGCGTATCTAAGACGCCATCAACCATCGAATCGGCATCAGGTGTAATGCCTGCCGCAATTCGCGATTTCAGCGCCAGCGAGAAAACGATGAGTGCCGCAGTTGAGCCCCCCACGAGTCCAATTTCAACTCGCAAGAAGAGGTCGTTGCTAGAGACTGCAGTGAGCAACATGAATGTAGCGACTGCGCTGACCCAGCCAATGGCTACCCATCTGTGGCCGCGAAGTGCAATGACAGCCTGTGCAATAGCTATACACAACATGTACATGCCGCTTGCGAGCGCGAGAAGAGTCAATGTGCTTCTGTCGAGTCCGCCGTCGTACATGATGTCTAACGCCCAAGGGCCTAGTACGTAAGAACCCACGGTTCCTAGTAGCGCAACTGCAACCACAATCTTGAGTAACAACGACAGGCCTTGAACAAACTCATCAAGATTTCCTTTTGCCGCTAGTCGAGCTAATCGCGGAAGAAGCGACGCTTGCACGGCTTGAAAGAGAAACAGGGGAATACGAGAGAGCAAGACACCATTACCGAATGCCGTGACTTTCTCTGCATCGCTGGCATTGGCAAGTACGTCTACCCCAATTGGTCCGGCGTTCACCAGGGCAGCTGCCATTACTGAACCCAAAAGTAACCACGACAAGTTTGGTGTGAGCTCTGAGAATTCTGCAGGCGGCCCGTCGTGAGTCTTCATGTCTCCACGTGCACTCACAAAGAGAACAGCAACAATGGGCGAGAGTGCGACAGCCATGGCATACGCACCAACTGAAGTGATGTTCAATTGCCACAACACAACACACGAGATGATTCGTGTTGCGCCATCTATTCCCAAGATGAGGCCGTAGGCAGTGAAGCGACCAGATCCGGATGCAATTCCACGCGCAATGTGCATGGGAGCGAAAGCAAAAACGGTAATGATGAGCGCGACCGTGACGCTCCAGTACCCCTCGAACATGTCGCGAGTGAGCCACGGTGATGCAACAAGAGTGGCAACGATGAGTAGGGAAGTAAGCCCACCCGCGAGGGGAAGCATCTTTTGAATGACGGGCTTGCCGCCATGATTCAGAGCACGTCGATGTGCAAGGGCTCGCCCAAGTTCTTGTTCAACGGGTAAGAGAAAGCCTGGGACCAGAGCAAACGTGGTGAACCACAAAGCAACAATTGGTTTGAAGTCTTCTTTGCCAAGCGCAAGTTGGCCCACCTTGAAAAATGCATAGGCGGTGATGCCGGCAATAAACAAGCCGATACCAACAGGGATGGTTCCTTCAGGAAGGGGAGCCTTCGACGATGGTTCTTGTTCGATGGCGTCCGACACAAAGAGTCAGGCTAGTTGTGCGCGTTGAGAGGTACTTGGTACCCCTGTCATTTATTGCGCAGTATTGAAACGGGACTTCAGCGACTCGAGCACTTCGCGACGGCGGACTTGAGCCTTCTGGAAACCAAGAACTGCGAATCCGACCGCGGTGTATCCAACTTCGGTGGCTTGCTTCACGACGGGGTTTTGCAGAACAGCAGCAGCGTTGATGCGGCTGAGGTCAACGTTGGTGAGGTCGATGGAGTGCAACTGTGGAAGGGAGATCTTTGGCAAGTCAACCTTTGGCAACTTGTCGAGGCCTGGAAGAGTCACCTTTGGAAGGGTGAAGTGAGGGACAGAGATGCGAGGAAATGAGGTCATGGTTTCAGCGTAGGGCGAAGTGCTTACTTTTGCTAGCACTCTGCGTTCTGTCGTTTGTCACAAGGGCTGGGGCTGACTGCCCCCGACCCCTTCACCCCCGGCACTAGCCTCGCGGGGGCGTGACAGACCCTCAGGTTTCCCCTTCCCAGCCCCCCGTGGTGGCCGTCATGGTCGTCCACGAACCGGGCGACTGGCTTGCCGAGTCTCTTCGGGGTCTCGCCACTCAGGACTACGCCGCACTGCAGGTACTGGTCTTGGTCACCGGGACAAGCGAAAACCCAGGCTCACGTTCCACCTTGGACATTGTTCAGTCCACTCTTCCGTCTGCAGTTGTTCGCTTCATTGGGTCTAACCCGGGGTATGCAGCGGGTTGTAACTCGGTGTTGAATCTGGTGCAGGGAGACAGTGGTTTTTTCTGCTTCCTACATGACGACGTGGAGTTGTCACCCTCGGCCATCTCGGGAATGTTGGAAGAGTTGTACCGATCCAATGCGGGAGTTGTTGGTCCGAAATTGGTTCATTGGGACAACCCAAAAATGATTCAGTCGGTCGGCAGTGCTGCAGATCGATTTGGTGTGGAACTGCCTTATGCCGACGATGGTGAACTCGATCAAGAACAGCACGATGCTGTGCAAGACGTGTTCATCCTTCCTAGTTCGTGTCTGCTTGTTCGCGCAGATCTTTTCCGCACGTTGAACGGCTTCAACGCATCAATTCATTCGTCGGGCGTTGACTTAGATTTCTGTTGGCGCGCGCATGTCACGGGTGCACGCGTGGTCATCGTTCCGTCTGCTGTTGCACGCCATCGCGAGGCAATGGCAGAACGACTTGATGAAGAGCAGAAGGAACTTGTCGACGCAGATGCCGAGACGGCTCGCGTCCACACTGTGGCTGCATTGTCGTCGCGTGGGCAGTTGATTTTCTTGTTCGCGCAAATGGCTTTGTTCACAATTGCGCGGTGCATTCTGCTGGCAACCACTGGCCGTACGCGACGGGCTCTCATCGAGGCCCGCGCAGTTGCGTCGTTGCCGTTCTCTTTCGGTGATATTCACGATCGTCGTGAGGCTGTTTCTGAAATTCGATCTGTTGACGGCGATGAAGTTCGTGCACTGCAAATTCTTGGTTCAGCACACACCACGGCTTACTTCCGCAACAAAGCTCGCAAGGCAGGGTTGGCGCAAGCGCAATCTGCCGGAGAGATTCGCGAGACCACACCACGCGGTGCATACGTCATGTGGGGAATTCTCTGTGCACTGTTGATAGTGGGATCACGTTCACTGTTGATGAATGGGGTTGTCTCGGTTGGCCAGATGGTTCCATTCGCCGATTCGGCGCGGGAGACCTGGTCGTCGTATGTCTCGGGGTGGTGGGGTGCTGGTTTTGGCCAAGTGTCTGCACTGCCAACAGGTACAGCTCTTACTGCGGTTGCCTCTTTCCTTACCTTCGGTAATTCCGGCATGGCTCACACTCTCGCTGTTGTGCTGTTGCCGCTTGTCGGATGGCTGGGTGTGTGGAGATTCGCATCGGTTATGGGAACCCGTGGTGGGCGTATTGCATCGGTTATTGCTTACGCCGCGGTTCCGTTGCCATTTGCATCAATTGCGTCGGGGCGTTGGGGCGCGTTGCTGTTGTACGCACTTCTCCCATGGATGGTTCACCTGTTGCGCATGCTGGTGGGTCACGCCGACATCAACTCGTCTCTGTCTAAAGAAGCTTTTGTTGTTGTGTCTCCGTCAACATGGCGTCGTTGGTTTGCAGGGGTGTCGTTACTCTCTGCGCTTGCATTCGCGTTCGAACCATCTGTAGTTCTTGTGATGCCATTAGTCGCCGGAATCGTTGCTGTTACATCGGCTGCGCAAGGGGTTCACATTCGCCTTGCAGGCCGATGGATTGTCATTGCTGGCGCAGCCACTCTTGCAGGCGTTGCATTGAATTTGCCGTGGGCGGGAACATTCATTCGCGATGGCTGGTGGGAGACACTGACTGGTGCACCAGTAGACGGCGGGCGAGACCTTGGGTTGTGGGGCCTTGCACGATTCACCGTCGGTGGGTTCTTTGCGTCGTCTCTCGCTGTTGCTTTGTATGCAGCGGTGGTCGGGGCGCTGCTGCTTGTGAGGGGTGCACGTGCAAGTTGGGCGTTACGTGGCGCATCTCTCGTTGTGGGTGGACTTCTACTTGCCGTTCTCGATGACTCTGCGTTGCTGCCCGTGCACCTACCAGAGCCCGCCATTCTTCTTGTTCCCGTGGCATTTGGCTTGGCGATGTGTGCAGGGACAATGGGCGCATCTCTCGCTGTAGATCTTGGTCGCGGAAAAATCAGTTGGCGACAACCGTTGGGCGCACTTATTGGTGCCGCATTTGCTGTGGGTCTTGTGGCTGCACCGCTTAATGCTGTTGGCGGTTCTTGGAATCAGCCAACTCTCGCATTGCCTCAACTACTCGCACAGCTTCCAGGCGCAGATGCGTCAGGAAATTATCGAACACTCTTTATTGGTGATTCACGTGTGTTGCCAGGTGCACCCCTGAACTTCGGTTGGGGAATCTCGTACTCCGTTGTGAATGGACGCACCCCAGCTATTGAAGAGTTATGGGAGGTACCCCCCACGCGCGCGCGAGATAACGCAGTCTCTGCCATGTACGGAATTGTTCGCGGGCAAACATCGCGAGCGGGTCGATTGCTAGCTCCCTTGTCGGTGCGATTCATCGTTGTTCCTGTTATTGACGGCGGTCAGTCAACTCGAGATAACCCACTTGAGTCACCGACTGGGTTGATTGAGGCGTTGTCACGCCAACTTGACCTTCGTCGTCGGTTTGCTTCGCCAGATTTGGTGGTGTTCGAAAACACATCATGGGTGCCTGTGCGGTCTCAGCTCACGCCAGCAGGGGCAACAAGTAGTTCATCGGCCGGCGCAGAATCAATGATTGCTACCGATATTGCTGGAGCAACTGCGTTCCCCGCAGTGACGACAAGCAATGACTCATCAACAGTGAATGTTCAGCCAGGAACAGTGCATCTTGGTGTTCCCTACACATCTCGATGGAAGTTGTCGGTAGACGGAACATCAATTCCTGTGCGCCCTGCTTTTGGTCTCACAAACGGTTATGACGTTCCCGCAGCGGGCACTGCAACTCTTTCTTTTTCAACATCGAGATTTCACTCCACTCTTGTAGTGCTTCAAGTACTCGCATGGATCACCGTTGCAGTTCTCGCTACGTCGCGTCGCAAGTTCCGTCGTCGAAGCGCACCTAATACACCACTCGCTACAAGTAGTTCTGAACCTGCATTGTCATTTACCGAGGGGGCAGAGTCGTGAACATCTTCCGGCGTTTGTTCGCCACACTTCTGGTCGTTGTTGCTCTCGGATCGGTTCTCGCCATCGATCAACAGGGTGGAAAGAAGTCGGTTGGTGCATCTCTTGCGTTAGTTGATCTCGCTGGCTTTCCACAAGCGCCATCTGGTTCGCGTATTAGTACGTCGTGGTTTTGTCCAGGTGCGGCTGCCGGCGACGGACTCGACGGCGCAAACGTAGTGATTTCGAATCCTGGTGATGTTCAGTTCACAGCTTCCGTCAGTTTTCTGACTGGAGATGCAGCAGAATCATCCACCGTCAATGTTCCTGCCCGCTCACAGTTAGAAGTGGACGTTTTGCGTGGGCGAACTGTGGGAGTTGTTGCGCCGGTGGTGGAGATTATTGGCTCTGTCGGCACTGTTGAGCAGGAACTTGTGTATGCAGCTGGTGATGTGACGTCGCAATGTGTGTCGCAAACATCAGATACGTGGTTCTTTGCCGACGGTTTTACCGCAGAAGGCTCGTCACAGCGTTTGGTACTCATCAACCCGTATCCAGAAACTGCCGTTGTAAACGTTGCGTATACAACAAACGATGGTCGCCGCACTCCCGCCGATATTCAAGGTGTTGTTCTCGCCGCCCGAACCGTGAAGAGCATTTCGCTTGCCGATGTGGGTGCCACGAACGAATCGCGCATTGCCATTGAAGTGGAAGCCACAACAGGGCAAATTGTGGCGTCGCGCATGCAGCATTATCTGGGTGGTGGCCGACTCGGGTACTCCACATCTGTTGGAGTTCCGTCGCCATTGGGAGAGTGGTGGTTCACATCGGGTCGAACGGGTTCTCAAGTCAGTGAACAATTGGTGGTGTTCAACCCGTCACCGCGAGCGGCCCAAGTGAATGTTTCTTTCTTTGGGGCTGGAATTACGAATGGAATCCCCGTCGATCAACCAACCGAAGCCGCACTTCCCTCAGAGGCGGTCGATATTCCAGCGGGTGGCATCGTTGTCATCAACACTGACGTTGTAGCAAATTTGCCACAGGGTGATCATGCAATGGTGGTGTCGTCGTTGAACTCTGCACGTCTTGTGGTGGAACATGTTCTGAGCCAACGAACAAACACCAGTGCCTTCACCGCAATTGTGAATGGAATTCCTGCCGGACTGCTAGGAGAGAAGTGGCGAATTCCGGCTGGGTTAGGTAAGGGTGCGCGCAACGCCATCTCAATCTTGAACACGACGTCATTGGAGGGAACCTTCACATTGTCTGCTGTTGGACCCGGCGGAGTGGTCGATATACCCGGGTTTACAAACGTGGCTCTTGGTGCAGCGTCGCTCATCAGTCTCGATGTTCCCGATGGAGTCTCAGATGGTGAAGTCGTCATTACCGCAACGGTTCCCGTTGCTGTTCAGCGACGAACAACACGTGGTCATGGACTCATCGGTTTTGGCATGGTCGGTGCATTGCCTGTGAGAATGAAGTAATGGAACAACTGCTTCTCGTCGCGTTGGCAATGGTGGTTGCTGTAGTTGTTTCAGCGGTACTGCGACGTCGCAGAACCGATGCGCCCACACAAGGCGGATTTGAAATTCCAACGCAGCTTGATCGCGGTGATTTTGTCTTGCCTCAGGCGCCGTGGTTGGTGGCGGTATTTACTTCTGCAACCTGCAACACGTGCGCAGATGTTGCGACAAAAGCTGCAGTGCTTGCATCGAATGAAGTTGCTGTTCAGCGAATTGACTTCACCGAAGATCCGGCACTACACAAGCGGTATCGCATCGATGCTGTACCTACATTGGTGATTGCCGATGCCCACGGGGTTGTGCGCAATAGCTTTCTTGGGCCAGTGAAAGCCCAAGACTTATGGGCTGCAGTAGCGGAATGCAGGGAGCCCGGTTCGACACCAGATCCGTGCACAGGTGCTCAGGGCGATTAAGCCTCTGTAGGAGTAGGAGTCTCGAGAGCCTCTTGCACCAAACGACCAACAGTTGCACCGTCGATTGTCTCGTCTTCAAGAAGTTTTTCGGCAACCAGTTCGAGACCTTTGCGATGCTTCACAAGAACATCGTGAGCGCGCTGTTCTTGCTCGTGCAGGATGCGAGAGATTTCATCGTCGAGCATCTTCGCTGTGGAATCGCTGTATTCGCGTCCGCTGGTCATGAGGTCTTCGCCCAAGAACACTTGTTGCTGACCATTCCACGCCATGGGGCCCACTTTGTCGGACATGCCCCATTCGCGCACCATGCGACGAGCAATTGATGTTGCCTGCTCGAGGTCGTTTGCGGCTCCCGAATTGAGATGACCAAACACAATCTTTTCCGCAACGCGTCCACCCATTGCTTTGCAAATGAGATCTTCAAAAAATTCACGCGAGTAGGTATGGCGTTCTTCGGGAAGAGTCCATGTGACACCAAGTGCCATGCCGCGGGGAAGAATGGTGACCTTGTGTAACGGATCTGAATGTGGAAGGACCGTTGCAAGAATTGCGTGGCCGCCTTCGTGAATTGCTGTTGCGCGCTTCTCTTCTGCGGACAGCACCAAGCTTTCACGACGTGCTCCCATAACGACGCGGTCGCGCGCATTTTCGAAGTCGATGCGTTCGATATGTGCAGAACCACGACGCACAGCAAACAGTGCGGCTTCATTGACGAGGTTGGCAAGATCGGCGCCACTCATTCCGGGAGTTGCCTTTGCCATGGTGTCGAGGTCGACGTCGGCTCCCATGCGCTTGTCGCGCGAGTGAACCTTCAAGATGGCGAGACGTTCTTCGAACTCGGGCAAGGGAACAATGATCTGGCGGTCGAAACGGCCTGGGCGCAAGAGTGCTGGATCGAGAATGTCGGGACGGTTTGTGGCCGCCAAAATGACAATGCCTTCGGTGGTTTCAAAGCCATCCATTTCGGCGAGCATTTGGTTGAGGGTTTGCTCACGTTCGTCGTGTCCGCCGCCAAGACCTGCGCCACGCTTACGACCAATGGAGTCGATTTCGTCGATGAAAATGATGGCCTTGCCCATCTTGCGAGCTTGTTGGAACAGGTCGCGAACACGGCTTGCACCAACGCCTACAAACATTTCCATGAAGTCGGAACCAGTGACCGATAGGAAACCGACGCCGGCTTCACCAGCAACGGCGCGAGCAAAAAGCGTCTTACCTGTTCCGGGAGGGCCAACGAGAAGAATTCCCTTTGGTACGCGCGCACCTATTTCTTTAAAACGCTCAGGCATACGAAGGAAGTCGACGACTTCTTTAATTTCAAGCTTGACTCCGTCGTAGCCAGCAACGTCGGCAAACGTGGTGGAGGGTTTGTCGGCTTGATAGGCCTTTGCCTTGCTGCGACCAACCGACATGATGTTGCCCGCTTGACCCATTGCACGACGTTGCATCCAGACAAAGAATGCAATAACGAAGATGAATGGCAAAACGATAGGCAACAAGCTGGTGATCCAGTTTGGTTGCGGTGTGCTGAAGTCGTAATCGACTCCCATGTCTTTCAGCAACTGTTCGTCTGCGTCGCTCATGTTCACAGCACCAGTGGTGGTGAACTTTCCGCCGTTGTCGAATTCACCCGAAATGGTGTTGGTGGAGTTGTTGATGGTGATGGAAGCAACATCGCCGCTCTTCACTTCAGCAAGGAACTCGGTGTACGAGATTTTTTCGCCAGTAGACGGCGCAAAGAATTGGCTGCCGAACGCAAGAACCACGATGGCTGACACGATGGCCCAAATAGCCCACTTCGGCATGGGTGGCTTGCCGTCTTGAGCTTGCTTGTCCTGGCGCAGACCCTTGAATGGGTTGCGTGGAGGTTGGTTGCGCGGTGGCGGTGGCGGTGGGGGCATCTCGCTCATGACCTCATGCTACGGCTGGCTTGTGGCAGTCCTCAGTCGGCATCGCCGATTTCAGTCACCATGGTGACTACCGTTTTCCACATGGCAAGGCAGTGCACACGGCAGGGTTGCGTTCACAGGGCATCTGTAACGCTCACCTATCAGTACGCCCGGTCGCTTGTGTGGCTCGACGACCTGTCGGCCGAACGAGACCCGCACGCCTATGACCTCTGTGAGCAGCACGCTGGTCGCCTGAAGCCACCGTCGGGCTGGCACCTTGAAGATCGCCGTCAGCGAGTACACGTGTACGACGCTGGCCGACTCGCAGGCTGACACATTCATGTCGCCACGGCTGAAAGAGGCGGTTCGTGCAACGCTTCGAGTGATCTTTCTTTGGTTCTCCGTGTATGTGGCCGCATCTCTAGCTTCAACTATTGCTTTGTTGCTCACTGGCCGCGGAGGAGACGGCATTGCCGACATCCCCGTGTGGGCCATCGCTTTCAGCATGGTGTCAATGTGGTCGGTGTATTTAGTGGCAATGCCGCGACTCTTGCCATTTGAAGAACAACATCCACGACACTCATTTCGCTCATGGTTCTCCGTACGAGATGTTGTTCTGGGAGTTCCGCTCGGTATTGCCGGACAGCTCATCTTGGTGAACATCGTGAATTGGCCATTGTCGCGCCTATTCCCCGACACCTTCTCGTTTGATGAAGTCTCGAAGCGCGCCGAAGACATCTCGTCAACCGCACCTGGTATGTGGATGGTCTTACTCGTTGTCGTTGTCGTTATCGGTGCACCAATCGTGGAAGAGATCGTCTACCGCGGTTCCCTGCAAACGGCATTGGTATCTACGGCGGGGAAGTGGGGCGGAATTGTCATCACTGCTGCTCTGTTTGCTGCCATTCACCTGGCGCCTGTTGAGTTCCCTGGTCTCTTTGCGTTTGCACTGCTGCTTGGCATTGTGCGTCAACGCAGTGGCACACTAGGGGCGGCCATTGTTACCCACTTGGCGTTCAACGCAACCGGCCTCTTGCTGGTGTCTGTGCTCTAGGAATTCATGACTATAGAAAACGATTCAACTCTGATTGAAGAACATGAAGAACATGTGGTTGCCAATGAAACAGCACCAGATTCTGATTGGGTAGAAACTCTCAAAGCCATGAGTACAACAGCAGTTGTGCTTGGTGCAACGTTAATTATTTTGTCGGTGTTGCATCCGAATCTCATTTTGAGAAACAACACTCCTACTGGCGGCGACATGGGCGCCCACGTGTGGGGCCCTGCGTACTTGCGCGATGTGTTGTTGCCTCACTGGAGACTCACTGGTTGGAGTATGGATTGGTATTCGGGTCTTCCTGCGTATCGCTTTTACATGGTTGTTCCGGCTCTTGCCATTGTGTTGCTCGACATTGCACTGCCATATGGCGTTGCGTTCAAGATCATCGTTGTTCTTGGTCTCGTAGCGTTTCCATGGTGTGTGCATTTCATGGGGCGCATTGCAAAATTGGCTTATCCACTTCCAGAACTCATGGTCGTGGGCGCCACCATGTTTCTGCTGGATGAAAGCTTCACCATTTACGGCGGAAACATTGCATCCACCATGGCTGGCGAGTTCTCGCACTCCATTGCGCTGGCGCTGTCCATGGTGGGACTTGGACTCTTCTCTCGTGGGCTAGATGATGGAAAACATCGTGGATGGGCGGCCATCTTTATTGCGTTGTCTGCTCTGAGTCACGGAATTGTGTTGTTGTTTGTGTTCGGTGGAGCAGTAGTGATGTTGCTTCTCCGCTTAGACAAGCAACGTCTTCGTTACGGTCTCACAACTATTGGATGCGCCATTCTCTTGTCGGCGTTCTGGGTGGTGCCGTTCTTGGGTGGTCATGCATTCATGACAGACATGAAGTACGGCTCAGAGCCTGGTGGCGGATCATTCACCTCAATGTGGGAGATGTATTTCCCGTTGTCTACAACCTGGGACATTCTTCTGGTGTTGCTCTCTGTTGCAGGGTTCATCGGCTCGTGGATTCGCAAACGCCACTTCGGCATCTGGATGGGCGTGTACATCGTCATCCTCATGATTGGTGTGAAGGTGGCACAAGGTGGCCTGCCGGTTATTGGCTTGCTGTGGAACCCAAGAGTTCTCCCGTTCTTGTATCTGTTGCGATACATGCTTGCGGCTATCGGCGTGTATGAAGTTGCGGCGTATTTCAAGCGAATCATTGCTCTCGAACGTTCTCGCGACGAGCTTCCTTCTGAACCATCAACGCGCATGGGAACTTCCATCTTGTGGTCGTTTGCAGTTGTGTGCCTTGTAGTTATCGGCGTGCGATACCAGTCGCTTCCCTTTGCGAAAATCACTAGCGACACTCAAAAAACGAGTTATTCATGGGGCCCCATTAACTTTCCGGCCACACGTGCATTCTCCGACGGTTGGGCGCGTTGGAACTTCGAGGGGTATGAAGGCAAGGCGTCGTACGGCGAGTATCACGGTCTTGTTCAAACAATGGACACGCTTGGCAAGAACAAGGATCACGGTTGTGGTCGTGCACTCTGGGAGAACAATTCAGAGCTCAACAAATACGGAACAACCATGGCTCTCATGCTTCTGCCGTTTTGGACCGAAGGATGTATTGGGTCAATGGAAGGCTTGTACTTTGAAGCTGCCGGAACAACCCCGTATCACTTCATCGCTGCTGCTGCTTTGTCCAAACAAAGCAGCAACCCAGTACGTGAACTTCGATACGACAACAACGACCCTGTCAAGGGTGTGGCGTACATGCGAATGCTCGGCATTAAGTACTACCTTGCGTTCACTCCTGAAGCCGTACAAAAAGCAGACACTGTTCCAGAGTTAGAAAAGGTTGGAACAAGTGGTCCGTGGAATGTTTATGAATTAGCCGACCTTCCGATGGTGGTTGCCTTAGACACTCAGCCTGTTGTTGTTAATGAACGCAAGGGCGACCGACGCGAACGTTGGTTAGAAATAGGAACGTCGTATTTCCAGAATTCGTCTGAATGGGCGGCCTTGCCCGTGTCGGATGGTCCGAAGGAATGGCAGCGCATCGATGTAGATGTTGATGAATCTCGCCAAGTTGGTGTTGAAGGTGAACCTGGTCGCCAAGTTGATGTGGTGAAGCCACAACAAGAAATTGATACACAGACAATTAATGCAGCCGAAGTGTCAAATGTGGTCATCGACGATGAGTCTGTGTCATTCAGCGTTGACAAAATTGGTACACCCATACTTGTGAAGGTGAGTTACTTTCCGAACTGGTCAGTCACTGGCGCAAAAGAGGTGTATCGCGCGGCTCCCAACATGATGGTTGTTGTTCCAACGGAGAAGAACGTTCGTTTGTCGTATGAGCCGTCAAAACTCGACCAATTTGCCTACGTTCTCACCTTTGCCGGAATAGTTCTCGTGGTCTTTATGCTTCGCCGCCGCCTGCGTTACGGAACTTCACTCCCTCCACGAAACTCAGGCGAATCGGAAGTATCGGCACTGTCAGAGTGACCCGCAGATAACCTCTCTCGTTGATGAGTACAGACCCTGCGGTCCTTGACCGAATTGTCAAGGCCTACGACGTACGGGGTACTACTCCCGACCAAATGAATGCCGAAGTTGCGCACGCATTGGGGATCGCTTTTGCAGAGTTTGTAGGCACACCAATGGTGATTGTGGCGCGAGACATGCGCGCAACCGGCGAAGAGCTTGTCAATGCGTTCTCCGAAGGAGTTTTGTCACGTGGTGTTGACATTGTTGATCTAGGACTGGGAAGTACCGACATGGTGTACTTCGCAGCCGGAACACTGAATGCCCCTGGCGCCATGTTTACTGCGTCGCACAACCCGGCCGAATACAACGGCATCAAGTTCTGCTTGTCAGGTGCACGTCCTGTCGGAATCGATACTGGTCTCGCAGACATTCGGGATACAGCAAAGAACGTGCTTGCTGGCCGTGGACCGAGCGCTGTCGCGGCTAAAGGTTCTCGTAGCGAACGCGACATGTTGGATCAATTTGCCGATCACGTCATTTCGTTTATTGATGTCTCTTCACTGTCTCCCATGAAAGTGGTTGCAGATACGGCAAACGGCATGGGTGGCCTCATTGTGCCTGTGGTCTTCGAACGTTTGCCCATGATGGAACTTGAAGTCATGTACCCCGAACTCGATGGTTCATTTCCCAATCACCCAGCAGATCCCATTCAGCCAGCAAACCAACGAGATCTGCAAGCTCGAGTGACTAGTGGTGGCTTCGACATTGGTTTGGCGTTCGATGGAGATGCAGACCGAGTATTTGTTGTTGATGAAAAGGGGAGAGGCCTTTCTGGCTCAAGTACCACTGCAATTCTCGCTGCCGGCGTCTTGCGTGCGCATCCGGGGGCCACTGTTCTGTACAACCTCATCTGTTCTCGAAGCGTTCCAGAAGTCATTCGCGAAAATGGCGGCGTACCTGTTCGTACGAAAGTGGGACACAGCAACATCAAACAAGTCATGGCAGAAACAGGCGCGGTTTTTGGTGGCGAACACAGTGCGCACTACTACTTCCTAAACAACTTCCGCGCGGACTCTGGAATTATCGCCACGATGTTCATGCTGCAAGAACTGTCGCGTGCAGGAGTTCCACTGTCTGAATTCCGTCGACCATTCGAGCGTTACGAGGCAAGTGGTGAAATCAATACCAGTGTCTCGGACGCAAGCGCTGTGATGGCTGCGGTGGCGAAAGCTTTCGATGGTCACCCACAAGACTGGATCGACGGACTCACTGTTGACTGTGGCGACTGGTGGTTCAACCTTCGCCCATCAAATACCGAACCGCTTCTTCGCCTGAATTTGGAAGCTGCCACTCGCGACGAATGCGATGACCATGTGGTGGAAGTACTTTCACTCGTAACATCGGTGTGAACAAAGGACATTTATGACCATCGAAAAATCACTCCTCGCAATTCTTGCGTGTCCAGAGGACAAAGGCCCGTTGTGGTTCATCGAGTCTGAATCGTTGCTCTACAACCCTCGTACGCATCGCTCTTTTCCCGTCATCGATGGGATTCCCGTGATGCTCTTGGAAGAGTCCACTGTGGTTGGTGACTCAGAACACGCCCGTTTGCAGGGTCTTATCGATGCGAACAGCATCAAACCCACCTTCACTGCCTAAGTATTGGCTAGGGTAAACACCCGATTGGGCTGACGTGAGTGGTGCCAGCAGGCCCCAGCCCCAATCGTTTTCAGAACCCGCACGCCGTGTGGGTTGATGTGAAGGAGCCTCAATGTCCACTCTCGCCGCACGCCGCGATTACCGCGTCGCCGACCTCAGCCTTGCACCGTTCGGTCGTAAGGAAATCCATCTCGCCGAACATGAAATGCCTGGCCTTCGCTGGTTGCGCAAAGAGTTTGGCCCATCAAAGCCGCTTGCCGGCGCCCGTATCTCGGGCTCGCTGCACATGACGATTCAGACAGCAGTGCTCATTGAGACGCTTGTTGAATTGGGTGCAGAGGTGCGTTGGGCAAGTTGCAACATTTTCTCTACTCAAGATCATGCAGCCGCAGCAGTGGTTATTGGTCCGAACGGAACTGAAGATAACCCCCAAGGTGTTCCTGTGTTTGCTTGGAAGGGCGAAACGCTGGAGGAGTACTGGTGGTGCACCGAGCAGATGATGACCTGGCCAGACGGTGGTCACGCCAACATGATTTTGGACGATGGCGGCGACGCAACGTTGCTGGTGCACAAGGGCGTTGAATACGAAAAGGCGGGAGAGGTTCCCGACCCAACCGCTGCATCGAACCCAGAACTTGCAATCGTTCTCGGGTTGCTTCAGCGTTCGCTGAAGACGGAGCCAAGCAAGTGGACAGAGATGGCCAAGCACATCAAGGGCGTTACTGAAGAAACCACTACTGGTGTTAAGCGTTTGTACAAGATGGCAAAAGACGGCGAATTGTTGTTCCCCGCTATCAACGTGAACGACTCGGTCACAAAGAGCAAGTTCGACAACTTGTACGGATGTCGTCACTCACTGATTGACGCAATCAACCGTGCCACCGACGTCATGATCGCTGGCAAGTTATCCGTGGTGTGTGGCTATGGAGATGTTGGCAAGGGTTGCGCCCAGTCGCTTCGCGGTCAGGGTGCTCGCGTCATCGTGACCGAGATTGACCCCATCAACGCATTGCAAGCCGCAATGGAAGGGTACGAAGTCAACACGTTGGAGTCGGCTCTCGGAGAGGCAGACATTTTCGTGACTGCAACCGGCAACGAGGCAATCATTACTGCCGAGCACATGGAAAAGATGAAGCACAACGCAATCGTGTGCAACATTGGCCACTTCGACAATGAAATCGACATGGCTGGCCTCAGTCGTAGCAGTGCAACGCGCGATGAGTTGAAGCCTGGTACCGACCTGTGGACATTCCCCGATGGTCACTCGGTCATCGTGTTGGCGGAAGGCCGTTTGGTGAACCTGGGTTGTGCAACCGGCCACCCATCATTCGTGATGAGCTGTTCGTTTAGCAACCAGGTCATTGCTCAAATCGAATTGTTCAACAACCTCGAGAACTACCCAACCGGTGTCTATGTGCTTCCGAAGCATCTCGATGAGAAGGTGGCCCGTGCTCACCTTGAAGCATTAGGTGTGAAGCTCACGCAACTCACCGATGAGCAAGCTGAATACTTGGATATGGACCCTTCTGGTCCATTCAAGCCAGACCACTACCGTTACTAAAACGTTTATGCGCAAGGCCGTCGGGGAAACCCGGCGGCCTTGTTGCATTTATTGCTCTTGTGCTTCGGCTTCCGCTGCGAGAACAGCAGACGGCGACATACGGAAGAGTTTCAGAGTGACCTGAACGAGTGGGCCAATACCGAATGCAAAGACGAAAGTTCCCAGTCCGAGTGATCCGCCCAGGAAGATGCCAATGATCATCACTGTGACTTCAACTGTTGTGCGTGCAAGGCGAACACTGATTCCGTAGCGCGCGTTCAGACCCAACATCAAACCGTCGCGTGGACCAGAGCCAAGTTCTGCGCCGATGTACAAACCAGAACCCGCAGCAATGCACAACATGCCTGCGCACATAAATGCAAGACGAACGGCGATGTGGTCAGGCGCGGGGAGAAGGTCTTGCACAACGTTCTCTACGAGGCCAATCTGCACGGCATTCAACAGAGTTCCCAGCCCGGGTCGCAGTCGCAACGGAATCCAAAGCAGCAAGACGAAAAAAGCAACGATGATGAGAACAGTGCCTAACCCGAGCCCCGTTTTTTCTGAGATTCCCTGGTGGAACACGTCCCACGGTGGAACACCGATATCGGCCTGTACGAAGAAGGCGATCCCGCTGCCGAAGCCCGCAAGTCCCAGCACACATCGGCTCACTCGTTCTACGAATCGTTCCCGCATTGGACGTGGGGGTTGCGTGGGCGCGGGAGAAACCATGGAACTACACCGTACTGATTTATTGGCAAACACTCGCGGTCAATTAGTAAACGTCACCTATTCGTCATCGTCATTGTTTGAGGGCGAGGTGAAAGACCTCATAGTGAACTTCAAGTATCAGCACAACAAAGCTCTTGCACGAACACTGGCTCGTTCAGTGATGGGTGCCGCGAAACTGATGCGTGACTGCGACTTGGTGACGTGGATTCCCACTTTGCTTGAACGAAAAAACGACCGCGGGTTTGATCATGCTGAACTATTGGCGCGCCACGTAGGTGTGATGTTGCGAAAGCCCACGCGTGGAGTGCTGCGACGAACAAGTACTGGACATCAGACTGGCCGAAGCCGATCAGAGCGACTCGTTGGTGTGAGTTTCGTAGCGAGCCCGGCGGTGCGGGAGCGACGGATTGTTCTTATCGACGACGTGATCACAACAGGAACCACAATGCGTGAAGCCGCTCAGGCCCTTGTTGTGGCTGGTGCCAGCGAGGTGGCATGTGTTGGCGCCGCGTTTGTTTCGTAAAACTTTTCCCAAAGTGGCAGAATGGGCTCTGTGAGTGTTCGGACCGAAGCCATTGAGGGCGAGTTGACCTCGGTCCAGAGAATTCTTGAACGCACCATTCAGGTCATTGAAACGGCTGGTGAGGCTGCAATTCGCACGAATCCCATTGCCTTTGAGTGTGGGGTAACACCGCCCATCTTGTATCGCGCATTTGGAAGCAGAGAAGGCCTCATCATTGCTGCGCAGGCAGAGCGATATCGACGATCCGCTGAAGTCGCTATGTCGTATCTCTTCAGATATATCAGTGAAGCAAACTCACGCGAGCAACTTCGGGAGAACATCTCTACCTCGCTCGATTTCATCTTTAGTGAGCAACGCGCAGAGAGTCGACGTCTTCGCGCAGATGTCATTGGATCATCGATGTCTCGTCCTGAACTTCGTGAACACCTCATTCGAATTGACAAAGAGTATGCAGCAGCGATTGTGGAGCGATATCAACCCGCTGTTGAGAAGGGCTGGCTTTCACGAGAAAAGGATCACGCCGTTATTGCGATCTGGGCGCAGGGAGTTGTTAATTCTCGCGTCATGGTGGACAAAGGGGCTAGTGCTGAGACCTTGACTGTGTGGGACGACCTGTCGAAGCGCGCCATCCTCTCGGCAATTTTCGACTAGAGCAGATTCGTCAACTCACGCGCACGCGAGATAGCGCCACGTGAGTCTTCTTCCACCAGTACGCCATGCATGCCGACTGCGTTTGCTGCGGCAACATTTGCATGTAGGTCGTCGAGGAAAACGGTCCGTGCGGGTGTGGCCCCAATTCGATCCATTGTGAGGTGGTAGATGGCAGGGTTCGGTTTGCGCATGCCTACTTCGTGGCTGTCCACAATGGTGTCGAAAATCGAT
>CAIVDG010000328.1 GCA_903904615.1 uncultured Acidimicrobiaceae bacterium
CCGTGATCTCGCACTTCAGGGTTGATGGCATCGAGAATCTCGTCATTGCACAGGAATGGTTCACCGTTCAACATCATGAGTGACGCGTCAATCATGTTCACATAGTGAAAGAGCGAGAACGCAATAGGCATTACTCGAGCCTTCTCACGGTGATTCACTTGATCCACCGTCATTGTGGACGTTGCATCTTCATACAGTGAGAACAAGGCGCGCATGCGACGACGCAGAGAATCGAGAATGAGTTCGTTCGACATGATGACCCCCAAAGCCAAGTGACGTTATGGCTCTAGTTTGCTACTTCTTCGAGGCGTCGCGTGCACCCGAGACGAGTGCATTGAATTTTTCGTCGTTCAGAAACACAAACACGGCCTTTGCAGACGCCGTCACCTGACCTTCATGAAGAATTTCGCCGGTGACCAGGAACTTGCGTTCGTGAATCTCGTCAATTCGAGCCTCCACTACGAGGTCAGAGTTCAGGGGCGTTGGACGCTTGTAGGAAATATCGAGACTTCCCGTGACGCAATTGCGGCCCGTGAGATGACGCGTGCGACCTAACGCATCATCGAGAAGAGCCGCCACTATTCCACCGTGAACACATGCAGGCGGTCCTTGGTAGCCCTCATGGAAGCGCACTTTCGCAGTGATCTTCATGTCTCCGTATTCATACGTGACTGGTGGTGCAATGGGATTCATGTCGCCAGACAGCGGACTGCGTGTGTAACGAATAGCCGACTCTTGGCCAAGACCAAGCGTGCCGGCCTGTTCTAGTGCGTCAGCTAATTGTTCTGACGTTGACGCAATGCTCTCGTCTTCTAATGATGGATGAACGTGGTACACCGCTTTCAATGCACGGCGTAATGCAGTGGCCATGCGCTGCATGTGCGGTGACAGCGGAAGAAGTTGAGGACCGGGAGTTGTCATTATGCGAGTGCAGATTTTACGAGGTCGGCAATTTTGGAACCATCGGCAGATGACCCCACTCGCTCGCGAACGGCTTTCACCACCATCCCCATTGCTTTCATTCCCGCATTTCCGGCGGCGGCTGCCTTTGCAACTTCATCGGCAACAACCTGTGCAAGTTCGTCGTCAGACATTGCCGCCGGAAGATAGGTAGCGAGAATTTCTGCCTCTGCTCGCTCTTGAGCCGCAGCATCGGCGCGACCTGCTTGTTCGTACAGTTCAGCGGATTCGGCACGCTTCTTCGACTCGGCTTGCAACACCTTGACGACTTGGTCGTCAGACAATTCCACAGCCTCATCGCCAGCTACTTCTGCGTTGGTGATGGCAGACAAGGCCATACGTAACGTTGACTTTGCAATGTCATCGCCGGCCTTCATTGCTGCAGTTAGGTCGTTCTTCAGAGTGTCTTTTAAAGATGTCACATGCCAATTCTGCCCGATTCAGTGTCCCAATAGATGCCCCACTGTGTGTTGTGGAGTGATTCACACAGACAAACTCGCTCGATTCACCCCTCAGTTCGCCCCACATGCGGTTGCTCTGACACAGTGTTTCGCGTGTCAACACCAGATCCATTCCCCCCAGCACCCGACGGCAGCACACTTCTTCACACCCGCCGGTACGAAGTACGCGCATACAAACTTGCCGACGATCGCTTTATGTTGCGCGGCATTGTTGTGGACGAAAAGCCTGCCGGACTCTATGTAGCAACCGACCCTGAGGTGTTGTGGGTGCACCACATGGTGGTGGACCTTGAGTTGAAGTTCCCCGAACTTCTCATTGACAAAGCAACTGTGACATTCCACGAACGTCCACATACGCACTGCACCGACATTGAACCCGATTACCAAAAACTGGTGGGGCTCTCCATTGCACGCGGATTCAACGCAAAGGTAAAGGAACTCTTTGGTGGTCCGCGCGGCTGCACTCACATTGGTGCGTTGTTGTCTGCGATGGCCCCAGTTGCAATTCAGAGCACATGGTCAATGCGCGCAGCGACAAATGGCGGCATTCGTCCACCAGCAGGAGAAATCACTCCTGAGATGCGTCGCCGCTCTTATGCCATGAACTTGAACACCTGTCACATGTGGGACGAGAACGGCGACATGGTGCACGGTATTGAAGCGGGTGAACCCATGGAAGTTCCCTTGTGGATCTCGAAGCGCTACAAGAAACTTGGTCTTGACGATTCCGAGTGGGAGAAATTCAAGAGTTCGTAACGAGAGTTACCGAGCGAATGTAACCAGCACATACAACGCCGCCAACACCAAATGTGTGAACGCGGGCAATGTGTCTTTTAGTGAATCTCGCACTCGAGTGTGAGTTGTTGTTGCAACGGCGAAATACACACAGAGACCAAGACCCGCCAGTTCACCTACGCGAATCTTGCTAAAACCAATAGCAAGACCAACGCACAACACAAGTTTGATTGCACCAAGAACGGGTAATGATTTCGCTGGAATCTTGAGGCGACTCATTGTCTCCACAATTTGTGGAGGACGCACAAAGTCCATGAGTGCTGACAACGAGCACAGAACAATAAGAATGATGGCGAGGGTGTGGGACACAAATGTCATGTGTCAACCCTAACTTGCGAGATATGGCCTCTCGCCGGTTGTTGTCACGCGCCAACCTTCGCGCTTTTCAGGGAAGTAATCCCAACATGCGTGGTGCTGAACGGTCCGGTTGTCCCAGAACGTCACAGTGTTTGGCTCCCAACGCACTCGGCATTGGAACTCCACG
>CAIVDG010000329.1 GCA_903904615.1 uncultured Acidimicrobiaceae bacterium
AATATCTAAAAGACCGTTTAGTGCCATGCCAAAATAGTACGACATCAAACTATTTGACGTCAAATTATCTGCCTAGAATGTGGCTATGAAAATTGGGAAATACGTAGACGAGACAGTGGCGACCTGGCAGCAACAAAGACCAGACCTTGATTTTGTACCAATGGGCCACATGCTCCGATTCCACGCCATGGCTGAAGCAACAATGACCAAGATTCAGTCCATCACTAAGTCTCACGGGCTCACGGTTGGTGAATTTGATGTTCTCGCCACATTGCGCCGTCATGGCCCTGCCAGCACATTGACACCGTCATTCATTGCAGAGGTAGCAATGGTCTCGCCCTCCGGCCTGACACATCGACTCTCACAACTAGAACAATCTGGCCACATCGTTCGCATATCTGACGATTCAGATCGCCGCAGTTCTCTTGTTTCAATTACTAAGAGTGGGGCGGCTGTTGCTGATCAAATCATCACCCAAATAGCCGAACACAGTGCACGAATGTACGACGCGATTCCCGCCAAAGATCTTGAGAAGTTCAGCAATGTTGTCTCTCTTGTCTCAGCACAGTTGGAATCAGAAGTGGTGGCGTCATGACAACGACAGTCACACTCACTGGTACTGGATTACCCAATGTTGCTCCTGGTCGCGCCGGAGCCGGCGTGTTCGTAAAACACAACGACATAGTTGTGCAATTCGACGCAGGCCGTGCAACATGCAACCGATTAATTGAAGCAGGCCTCAAACTGGCCGACCTGGATGCTGTCTTTATTACTCATATTCATAGCGATCATGTATTCGGATTAGCTGAACTCGTTTTGTCACGATGGATAGAAACACAATTTGACAAAGTGGCTATTCCATTGCCCATTTATGCGCCATCTGGTGGTGCGGCACGTTTCGTGAAACGAATGCTTGAACCTTACGAAGAGGACACTCACATTCGGCGCGAACACACAGGTTCACGCGAAGTTATTCTCGATGCTCGTGAATTTCCCGCCTCATTCACAGTCGCAGAAATCTGGGCGTCTGAAGACCGCGCAGTTGTAGTGGAAACTGTTGCAGTACACCACGAACCAGTACCAGATGCAGTGGCATACAGAGTCACAACGCCTGATGGTTCAGTAGTTATCTCTGGTGACACCCGCGTGTGTCAGGAAGTTGAAGATTTCAGTCGTAATGCGAACGTTCTTGTTCACGAAGCATTTCGACGCGCCCCGCTAGAGCACGTCATCGAGCACTTCCCGCGAATCAATTCGATTCTTGATTATCATGCGGACACAATTTCGCTTGGCGCCATGGCGCAACGAGCACAGGTACAGACTCTGCTACTCACCCACCTTGGGCCACCGCCACGTAATGAAGAAGAAGAACAAGGATTCTCAGATGACGTGAAGACTGGTGGCTACACCGGAAACTGTTTGGTCGGCCGCGACCTCATGTCGGTCACGTTCTGATTCAAGAGGTCGTATAGTCTTGTACGAATGCGAATTCGTCACAGTCACCTCTTGTGCGCATCAGCATTCTTTGGTTCTGCAGGCAACTCCGCAGTACACGTTGCTATTCCGTGGCTTGTTCTTGATGTAACGGGGTCATCTGCAAATGCCGGAATCGTTCTTGGCCTCAGTGGACTGTCGGTCATCTTTACAGCGCCACTCATTGGCGGTCTGATTGCAGTGCTTGGAGCGCGCCCCGTTTCTATTTGGGCAGACATCATTTCGGCCGCGTCGGTTGTGCTATTCCCCATTGTTGGAATCTTGTTTGATGTGAATCTCGCTGTGCTCCTTGTGGTTGCAATTGTTGGAGCGATGTTCGATCCAGCAGGAGCCACAGCACGTAAGTCTCTTATTCAAGCCGTTGCCGAGCGAGATGCTGTCTCCTTAGTGAAGTTCAACGGCACATACGAAGCAGCCGCCACTATTGGAACAGTTATTGGGCCAACGGGGGCAGCGTTAGCAATCAGTGTCGTGGGTGTCAACTCCACTTTCTACTTGATTGCAATCGTTTTCCTTTGTGCATCTAGTACCGCGTTCTTCATTCCGGTTGTTGCCCCCAAGACACCTACGCACAATCGTTTCTCAATGGGCAATGTTGTGAACGAAACTCGCATTGGCATGAGAGCACTCCTGAATGACAAACCGCTATTGTCGCTTGTTGGTCTGTACACCTTGCTGACTGCCATCTACATGCCCGTTGAATCAATTGTGCTGTCGCGTTACTTCCGTGACCTGAATGAACCAGAGACTTTAGGATTCATCTTGTCTGCGATGTCTGTAGGCATTGTGATTGGTGCACTCCAGTTCCATCGCGCAGTTCGCACATTCTCGCCAGGAAATCTGGTCATCATCTCTATGACCCTCATCGGCGCGGTGGTGTGTTTCATGGCGTTCTTGCCAAACGCGATTGTGTTTATTGCACTTGGTCTGGCACTCGGACTCGCATTTGGCCCCGTCAGTCCCCTGACCAATTACCTAGTGCAAAGACGAATGCCACAACACCTACACGGACCGGTCTTTGGAACACAGTTCTCGCTTACACACCTTGCAACGCCCGCCGGCACACTTGCTCTCGGACTCATTGTTCAGTCCGTGTCAATTCCGCTGTTGTTAGTAGTGATTGGTGCACTCTTTATCGGAGTCACGTTGCTGGTGGGCTTTACTGGCCCACTTCGACAACTCAGCGTCAATGCGCCGCCCCACGGTGACTCACCGAAGTAAGCCAGACGACGCGACGCTTCACTCGCACAAGCGTGACACGTGGTCGAAAGTGATGTACGGGGCACCGCCGTTGTGCACATACCTCATGCATTGGAAATCATCCGAGACATAGAACGTCAAGTCGGGGAAGTTCGGGGTCACGTAGTTGGGATCTTCGCTGCGAGTGTGGTTGAAAAAGAACTGGCCAGTGAATCCGGTGTCTTCGATGCGAGTCGTGAACTCGCTCTTGCGAGCCAGAAAGGCAGCCTGATTGGAGTGATAGAGAGTTCCCGCCTCAAGCGCAATGGCCTCAATCTGTGCATACACCGGACGGATGTCTGCCGTTGGACAAATCGCGCTCACCAAGGCATCGGTGCGCAATTCCCTCTCGCCCGACCACCCTGTGGGCCATGGGTCAACCCACTTAAGACAGCGTTTATCCTGACCTTTTTCGAGAACATAGACGTACCTGTTTCGGGATAAGACGTAGCCGTCTGTAGCAAGGCGATCTCGCAGTTCGTTTTCGACTGGCGAGCGAAGGTACTGGTCCATCACGAATTTCGAACCCGATGGAGCTGGCGGCGAGGTAGACGACCACGTGTTGGTGACTGCAACAACGCGAGCAAGTTCGGTCACCGCATCGGTCATGGTTCCGTTGAAAGTGGCGGCTGCGATAGACCATTTGCCACTGACACAAGTAAGTCGACCCCAGACCTGTCCGTCCGATATGCACGACACCGACGTTGCGGGCTCCCGTTGCCACGACAATGTGCCATCAACTCCGGGAAGACACGCCATGCGCGCGTGCGACTTAGCTACCGGCGTGTTCACCGACAATGCATTGCGCATCGCGCAAGCGGATTTGTAGACGGGAAATCCATGATTTGGAACCTTCGCCGCAGTCGTCGAAGTGCGCACAACGACAACCCCGAAGCACACCATCACGAGTGTGGACACGATGACCGCGAGACGCTTACGCACAGGGCACCTCTCTCACAG
>CAIVDG010000330.1 GCA_903904615.1 uncultured Acidimicrobiaceae bacterium
CATCATGAGCGACGAAGACATCCCGATGGGAAACGCACCCCGACCACTGTCTGAAGTGTTGGGCAAGGTACTTCGCTCCATCAAAGTCAGCGATGAATCAACCGCGCTTGGCCTGTTCTCGAATTGGTCAACAATTGTGGGTGACGCAGTTGCAGAACACGTGGTTCCCAAGCGACTCGAGAAGAGAGTTCTCACAGTTGAAGTAGATGATCCCGCATGGGCCACTCAACTCAAATTCCTCGAAGCGCAATTGTTGTCCACATTGAGGGAGCACATTGGTGACGAAGTCGATTCTCTCAACATCAAGGTGCGACGTTCCCGATAACGAGCCCACCCAATTGTTAGGATGTCTACGCAATGTCTTCATCTAAAAAGACTCCCGCAAAGAACCCGTCTGCCGACTACGGCGCTAAAGACATTCAGGTTCTCGAAGGACTCGACCCCGTCCGTAAACGCCCCGGTATGTACATCGGGTCAACAGGCCTCGCTGGTCTTCACCACCTCATTTGGGAAGTGGTCGACAACGCCGTCGACGAAGCGATGGCTGGCTTCTGCGATCGCGTCGGAATCACCCTTCTCGCCGACGGCGGATGCCGGGTTGACGACAACGGCCGAGGAATCCCCGTCGATCCGTATCCGTCCGGCCCCCATAAGGGCAAAAGTGCGGCCGAAGTCGTTCTCACAGTTCTCCACGCCGGCGGAAAGTTCGGCGGCGAGGGGTACAAAGTCTCTGGTGGCCTTCACGGCGTAGGCGTCAGCGTGGTCAACGCGCTGTCCACCACGGTTCTTTTGGAAATCGACCGTGGCGGCGAGCGCTACACCATGGAATTCGGCGATGGCGGAAAGCTGAAGCAAAAACTGGTCAACACTGGCAAGACCCCAGCGCGTGGCCGCAAAACCGGCACGTCTGTCACCTTCTATCCCGACCCCACCATCTTTGCCTCCGAAGGCGTCGAGTTCGTTGCGCGCACCGTTATGGAGCGCCTGCAAACCATGGCTTTCCTCAATAAAGGCCTTGAAGTGGTCTTTGAAGATCAGCGCCCCACCAGGGAACAGCAAGTCACGTTCCAATACAAGGGCGGCATCGTCGACTTCGTGAAGCACCTCAACCAGTCAAAAGAGTCTTTGTTCAACAAAGTGGCTGCGTTCGAAGACGAAGACGAAGACGAAGGCATGCAGTTAGACATCGCCATGCAGTGGAACACCGGGTACTACGAAGGTATTCATGGCTACGCCAACGGCATTTCCACCACCGAAGGCGGCATGCACGTTGAAGGCTTCAAAACCGCGCTCACGTCAGTGCTTAATAAGTACGCACGCGAAAAGAACTTGCTGAAAGAAAAGGACGACAACCTTCTCGGCGAAGACATTCGCGAAGGCATCACCGCAATCATCGCGGTGAAACTGCGCGAACCACAGTTCGAAGGTCAAACCAAAGCCAAGCTGGGCAACGTTCCTATGCGCTCGTTCGTGCAGAAGAGCACCAACCGCTACTTGGCCGAATGGTTAGAAGAGAACCCCACCGAAGCAAACAAAGTGGTGAAGAAAGCTGTTGCGGCTGCGCAAGCTCGTCTTGCTGCAAAGAATGCGCGTAACGCAGTTCGCAGAAAGACCGCTTTGTCTGGTGCCGGAATGCCCGACAAGTTGAAAGACTGCTCAAGCGGCAAGCCCGAAGAGAGCGAACTGTTCATTGTGGAAGGCGACTCCGCTGGCGGTACTGCAGTAGACGCACGCGATCCTCGTACGCAAGCGATCCTTCCTATTCGTGGAAAAATCCTCAACGTTGAACGTGCACGCCTCGACAAAATGTTGAAGAACAACGAAATTCAAGCACTCATCACTGCAATCGGCGGCGGTGTCGGCGACGAATTCGATGTCACCAAAGCGCGCTATCACAAGATCATCGCGCTGGCAGACGCCGACGTTGACGGCAGCCACATTCGTACATTGCTGCTCACGTTCTTCTACAGACAAATGCGACCCATGGTGGAAGCCGGCTACATCTACATTGCGCAACCGCCGTTGTACTCAACAGAAGTGGGCAAAGAAAAGGTCTACCTCAAAGACGACGCAGCAAAAGCGGCGTTCCTTGAAGAGAAGCCCAACCACAAGAAAGAGTTCCAACGTTTGAAGGGACTCGGCGAAATGGACTGGGAAGAACTAAAGAGCACCACCATGGACTCCATGTCGCGCACATTGCTACAGGTCACCGTGGAAGAAGCTGCAATTGCAGACGAAGTGGTCTCCGTTCTTATGGGTGACGACGTCGACAGCCGTAAGAAATTCATCACAACCAATGCGCGCGACGTGCGCAACCTCGACTTCTAATTCGGGCAGGAGCCACCAATGAGTGACAATCCAAATCTGTTCGACCAGATCCAACCAGTTCCACTGCAAGATGAAATGGAACGTTCGTTCCTCGACTACTCAATGTCGGTCATCATGTCGCGCGCACTGCCAGACGTTCGAGACGGCCTCAAGCCAGTTCACCGCCGAATTATCTGGGACATGGAACAACAAGGTTTCCGCCCCGATCGCCCATTCGTGAAGTGTGCCCGCGTTACCGGTGACACCATGGCTCGTTATCACCCGCACGGCGACAGCGCTATTTACGACGCGCTTGTTCGTATGGCGCAACCGTTCTCATTGCGTCACCCACTCATCGACTTCCATGGCAACTACGGATCACCAGACTTTGGTCCCGCCGCTGCGCGCTACACCGAATCTCGTTTGCATTCACTCGCAATGCAGTTGTTAGCTGGCATCGACGAAAACACCGTCGACATGTTGCCGAACTACGACGGAACATCGGAAGAACCATCGGTACTTCCAGCGCGCTTCCCCAACTTGTTGGTTAACGGGTCGCAAGGCATTGCTGTTGGTATGGCCACCAGCATTCCGCCACACAACTTGGGCGAAGTCATCGACGCAACCATGCATCTCATCGATAACCCAGCCGCAACACCCGAAGACCTTATGAAGTTTGTCTTGGGTCCCGACTTCCCAACAGGCGCATTCATTCTTGGTCGCGCCGGAATTCAAGATGCCTATCGCACTGGTCGCGGAAGCATTAAGACTCGCGCAAAAGCAACAATTGAAGAAAACCGTGCAGGCCGTATGGAAATTCAGGTCACTGAACTTCCGTACCAAACCAGCTGTTCATCTATTGCTGCACGAATTCAAGAACTTGTCGACGCTGGCGACCTTGAAGGAATCGCCGACGTCAACGACGCCTCATCGGGCGGCAAGACAAGCCTTGTCATCTTGTTAAAGCGCGATGCAAACGCAAATGTTGTTCTCAACAATCTCTACAAGATGACATCGCTGCAGAGCAGTTTCCCCGTCAACATGGTTGCCCTTGTCGACGGTGTTCCGCGCACAGTCAATCTCGCCGACGCGCTCAATGGCTATGTGCGTCACCAAATCGAAGTGGTTACACGTCGTACACAGTTTCGTTTAGACAAAGCAAAAGATCGCGGCCACATTCTTGAAGGCCGCATCAAGGCTCTCAATGTCATCGACAAGATCATCAAGCTCATTCGTGAAAGCGAAGATGCAGCATCTGCAAAAGATGCGCTCATGAAGAAGCCATACGAATTCTCCGAACGTCAAGCAATCGACATTTTGGACATGCAACTTCGCCAGCTCACACGTTTGTCGCGCATCGACCTTGAAAAAGAACTGGGCGATGTACAGACACGCATTAAAGAGTACGAATCAATTTTGGCGTCCGATGCAAAATTGCGCAGCGTCATCAAAGATGAATTAACAGAAGTGCGTAAA
>CAIVDG010000331.1 GCA_903904615.1 uncultured Acidimicrobiaceae bacterium
TCAAGTGCAGCGGCAAGGTCGGCAAGCACCGAGTCCTCAAGATTTTCAAATGCTGCGCTGTAGCGGCGGTCGAGAAGAAAGCGATCTTTTTCGTCAGTCATGGCGTGCCTTTCAGAAGTACCCCGCAAGGCTAATTGGTAGAACCGAGAACGAAGCAGTACCGCTCGTTTATCGCAGTAAAACCTGTACTTCTCTTACGCGTGCGGTGATGGGCAACGAGGTACGAACGCTGGGCAGCGGGCTTCCAATTCCCAAGTTCGAGGTCCACGACAGGTTCCACACAATGGAGGCCTGAGCGGAATAGGTGCCCGCGCGTCGAGTGTGTGATGCCGAAGAATACGTATACGAACAAGGCGATGCGTCACCGTCGCGAAGACGTGCCGACCACGCACGACCAGGCCCCACACATCGCACGCTGGCGTTTCCATCTCCGGGGGCGTAACTCAACTGATGAGGTCGCGCAGTGACAGTGACAGAAATGGGACCAACGGGAGTAGCAACCCACGCAGTGAGTCGTAGTGGTTTCCAAATTGCGCGTGGCACCCAAAACCACATATCGGAATTCACCACCATGTCGGTAGCCGATGGCGCCGTACGGACCAACAACATGTTGATCGCGCGCGACACGCGAGAGCGAATGCTTTCCGCAACACGACCTGGCGCATCGTTTCGAATCCAGTGATACGACACAATGCGGTTGTCGCACGCTTGGTACACCAAGGTCTCTGTGTGCGACACGGTCCCGTTTGTCACCGTGATGGGCCGAACACCCGATACCGCTTCCCACACGCAGGCAGAATCGGTGGGCGGGGAGTCGAATCGCACCTCTGCAGTCAGAATGTTGTCGCTCACCGACCCGTCGCCACTGGCGCCAGCATGCGCGGGCTGTGGATAAGCGATGACTCCCACACTGGTGGCCATAACGAGAAGGGCGCCAAACACAACGGTGTGGCAGTGAGACGACATTCGAGACCAGAGCATGGTGAAACCCCTTGATTTCATTGGCCCAAATGAGCCGAAGAGAAATGGAGGGAAAGCATGACGAATGACGCACCAAATGTGCAGTCACGTCCAGGTGGTGGTGAATGTGTACGCCGATAGCATTCGTTAACCCCATTTCGGGAGGCATAAGCCGAAAGCGATTGGTGTCCATGACCCAGCAGCACCCTGAACTTGCGCAAGAGCAGGAGTACATCCTGTTCGCCTACGAATGCCTCGAGGCAAGCCGTACGGGCGCTATGAAAATCAGAGAGCTCACCTCTGCCGGACCTGGCGGAACATTCCAAGCACGGCTTGAACGCAACGTGTTTGACGAAAACCTGGTGCACCGTCTCGAACAACTCGACCTTGGCGATGCCGCTTTGGTGTTCGGCCGTATCGATCGCATTGCCGAGAACGAAGAAGTGGAGAACTTCCACATTGGTCGTCTCGCCGTTGCCGACTCAAACAGGGAGCCCGTTGTTGTTGACTGGCGCGCGCCTGTTGCCGAACCGTTTTATCGCGCCACTGGTCGCGAACCCATGGGTCTGTTGCGCCGCCGTCACTTCGTTGTTGAAGGTGCAAAATTGCTGGCACTTGAAGACGAATTGTTTGGCGAAGGTCACCTAGGCATCGGTCAAGATGATGGTCTTGCCGAAGACAACCCACGCCAAGGTCTTCGCGGATACAGCACACTTCTCACTGCATTGGGCCGCAGCCGTACAGGACAGTTGGGCGACATTGTTGCCACAATTCAGGCCGAACAAGACGAAATCATCCGTTCACCACAAGGTGGAGTGTTAGTGGTGCAAGGTGGTCCGGGAACAGGCAAAACAGTTGTGGCACTTCACCGCGCTGCGTACTTGCTGTACACACATCGTTTTCCATTGGAAGACCAAGGTGTGTTGGTCATTGGACCAAA
>CAIVDG010000332.1 GCA_903904615.1 uncultured Acidimicrobiaceae bacterium
GAGAACGTTCGCGGATAGTGCGTCCTTCAAGTTCGGCGATGCCGTACTCGGTGATAATGACATCAATCTGGTGACGCGGCGTGCTGACCACCGTCCCCGATGGGAACTGGGGAAGAATTCGACTTGTCAGTGTTCCGTTCACAGTGCTGGTGGAAGGAAGACAGACGAGGCTTCGTCCTTCTAGTTTCAGCCCGGGACCAGAGACAAAGTCTTCGTGTCCTCCAACACCGCTGAACTGCTTTCCATTGATGCTGTCCGCCATTACTTGCCCAGATAGATCCACCGCTAGAGCACCGTTGATGGTGATCATGCCTCGATTGCGAGAGATGAGTTCTGGTGAGTTCACTATCTTCACGGGAAGAAAACGAACTGATTCGTTTTCGTGGAGCCACTCGTACAGTTCTGGAATTCCTGCAGCAAAGGTGGTGGGGGAGAAACCATCAAATTGACTGCCCTTGTTATTACTGACTTTTCCTGCTTGATGAAGTCGCATTAAGCCAGTTGTGAACATCTCAGAATGCACACCAAAATCGTCAAGATCACTCTCTGCGAGGAATGTTGCAATCTGGTTGGGGATTCCGCCGATACCTGTTTGAAGAGTGGAACCAGAACTAATGAATGTGAGTGCCAAGTTGGCAATCATTAACTCAGCTTCTGATGGAGGCGCATCGGCCAGGTTCAGTGGGTCCCGATCGGTGTAAATCAGAGCATCAATGTGGTCTACGTGAATGCGGTGGCCATGTTCAGGAAGAACGCCGAATGTTCGCGGAAATTTCTCGCTGACTTCAACAATGACCACTCGGTTTGGGTCGTTGGCAGCTCGGTGAAGTTCGTCGACGCTTGCGCCTGCATGAACAGACAAACTCACCCATCCGTCAACGGGTGGTGCGCCTGCCGTGGCCATCACTCGCGGAGACAGTGACTCCAAGATGGGTTCAAAGCGCCGGAAGTCCGCAGGCACATAGTCAATGGATGCTCCACTGTCACGCAGAAAACGTTCGGCTGGGCCGAAGAAGCCACTTCGGTAATGAACGCCTGGGAGCGCAAGCACCGCATACAGGTCTGGCATGAGAGCGCCGAAGATGTGAAGGTCGACGAAGTCGGTTCGGGCGCCCAATGCGTGCATAAACCCGCCGGGTACTCCTGGACCCAGGGGAACTGCCAGCGAGTCGGTGGGGCGGATGAGCGTGACAGCGTCTTCCAGAGTCATTTGAGCCATGTGACCCATGGTACGCAGGTAGCCGTTCGCAGTGTTGGCTGGCAGGCTCAAGGTCAATGCAACGCGACCTTCTCGTTATCGGTGGCGGGCCTGCTGGGTCTGCTGCAGCCATTACGGCAGCGCGTGCTGGACTCTCTGTCACTCTGTTTGAAAAAGGTCCATACGGACGCGACAAAGTGTGTGGAGACGGTCTCACACCTCGTGCAATTGCAGCGCTCGATGAACTCCGTATTGATCATTCGGTTGCGCATCGCATTGACGGTTTGCGAATGATTGCCGGAAAGAAGGAACGCGAGTTGTTGTGGCCAACAACAGATCGTTTCCCAAATCACGGCGCCGTCTGGCCGCGTAAGAGTTTTGATAATCATTTGCTTGACGTAGCCATTGCTAGCGGAGTCGACGTTCGCTTCGAATGCGAAGCTCTTCCCGTTCTTGAAGACAACCGTTGTGTTGGCGTTGTTGTTGGAACAGAAAAGTTCACTGCTCCATTCACTGTTCTTGCGGCAGGTGCACAAGGTCAAGCAGCACAAATACTGGGTGCGGTTCGTGATCCGAATGAAACCTTCGGTCTCGCCATTCGCGCCTACGCACCAACGCCACGACACGCAGAACGCCATTTGGAAGCGTGCCTGAGTTTGAGTGATGAACACGGAACAGCAGTGCCTGGTTACGGCTGGATGTTCCCTGCCGGCGACGGCACAGTAAACATTGGCGTGGGCGCACTCAGCACCATGAAGGGATTCAAGAAACTGAACCTCAACACCCTTCTCGATCAGTACTCGTCACTTGTACGCGAGTCGTGGAGTTTGGGTGACTATGTGGAGAAGCCACGTGCGTGGCGTTTGCCCATGAGTTGTGTACGTCGCTCTGGTCCCGGTTGGGTTGCAGTAGGTGACTCTGCCGGCTTCGTGAATCCGATGAATGGCGAAGGTATTGACTACGGCCTTGAATCTGGAATGTTGGCGGCGCAGAAATTCATCGAAGACCCAGTCACTGCAGCACAGGCATACGACCGCGAAGTGGGCGAGCGCTTCGACTCATTCCTGCGTACGGGCCGTCGATTCAGCTTCATCATTGGCCACCCATGGTTGTTGAAGCCGGGTCTTCGCATCGCGGTAGGAACGCAAAAGGCGGCCGACATCACATTGGCGGTCATGGGAAATCTCATCGATTCATCAACGCCTGGTGCCGCTGGCCGGGTTATGAGAATTGCCGACACATCGCTGCGACTGGCCGATCCGGTTCTTCGTCGCACCCGTGCCAAGGCATAAGCGGCAGATAGGTTGGGCATATGAGTAAGCCTGACGTCACCATCCCCGC
>CAIVDG010000333.1 GCA_903904615.1 uncultured Acidimicrobiaceae bacterium
AGTACACCCAACATGCCCGGGCAAACCACGCATGAGAAGCCCCATTGACTCACTGGTGAGACCATCAACATCTTTGTGCGCGGGCAACAAGTTCAATACAGCATCTGCGTTGAGATGCGACGGAAGTGGCAGCTGCACCAAGATTCCGTGAATGTCTGGGTTAGCGGCTAGCTCACGCACACGATCTTCAAGCTGTTCTTGCGTGGTTGACGCAGACATCTCTACATGTACGGACTGAATACCAATTTGGTGTGCCGTGCGATGCTTGCTGGCCACGTACTTCTGACTTGGTGCATCGTTGCCCACAAGAACAGTTGCCAACACAATTCGCGGCGACCCTGCGGCCACTAAACGAGATGACAATGACTCCAACAACGCGTCGCGAGCAGGGCCACCTGCAAGAACGTGTGTATCGATGTTGGAACTCATGGTGTCAGCGTACTTGTGACCCCATTTTCTGTGACTTCAAGAAGTGAAGAATTCCTTAAGACTCCACTGAATCTGGTCGAGCGGGAAGGAATTTCAATGCAAAGAGGGAGCCCACTAACGCCATTCCAGCAGTGACCAAGCACGCTGTCGAAAATCCGTGCATAAATGAATCGCTGACGGCGTTGAGGACACTTTGCTGAGCAGCAGATGGCGCTTCTTGAGCAACGAAGTAGGCCGCACCGACTGAATCTTGAGCACTCTCAAAAACTCCTGCCGGAAGAGCCTGAACGAGGCCAGGCAGTGCCGTGAACTTCTCTACCAACTTGGGTCCGTACATGCTGACGAAGACCGAGCCGACCACAGCAACACCGAGTGTTCCGCCGACTTCACGACTGATGTCGTTCACCGCAGAACCCACACCCGCTTTCTCGCGTGGCAGTGATCCCATGACGGCGTCGGTCGATGGTGATGTCACCAGCGACAGTCCGTTCGCCATGAACACCATTCCGATGACCACGTGGCCCCAGTACGACGATGCGGCATCCATGCGAGACGCAATAACGAAGCCAATACACATGTTCAACAAACCAAGCGCAACCACACGCTTGGTTCCAAACTTCAACGCAGCACGTGCTGCAAACGGTGCGGTGACACCTGCACCCACTGCGAATGGCACTGTATGAAGACCCGCGCTGAGCGTGTCGTAGCCACGAACGAACTGGAAGTACTGCGTGACCAAAAATGTGAAACCAAACAAGCAGAAGAACGCAATACCGATGCTGCCTGTTGCAGCACTAAAGCGCGCGCTCTTAAAGAACGACACTTCAAGTAGTGGTTCGTCTTTGGTCATCTCAACCTTCACAAAGGCAATCAACGCGATCGCACCAAGAATGAAACCAGCGTTTGACTTCAGACTTCCCCATCCCCAATGTGGCGACTCAATCACTGTAAAGACAAGAGCCGAGACTGCAACAACCGAGAGCAAGAATCCGGTCTTGTCAATTTTGTGTGCATTTTCATTTCGAGAATCGGGAATGATGCGCGCACCAATCAATAGTGAAATTGCAACGATGGGAATGTTGATGAGGAACACCGAGCCCCACCAGAAATGTTCCAACAAGAAACCACCTGCAACGGGACCAAACGCAACGGCCATACCCGACACTGCCGACCACAAGCCGATTGCCTTTGCTCGCTCAATGGGGTCGATGAACAAGTTGGTGATGATGGCGAGGGTTGCTGGGAACACAAGTGCTGCACCAATTCCCATTGCGCCACGCCAGAAGATGAGTGATCCACTTGTATTGGCAAACGCTGCAGCAGCACTACATGCCGCAAACAGAACAAGACCAACCTGAAGTGTTCGCTTGCGTCCGTACCGGTCACCAATGCCTCCGCCGGCCAACAACAAACCAGCAAAGACCAACGCATAGGAATCAACGATCCACTGAAGA
>CAIVDG010000334.1 GCA_903904615.1 uncultured Acidimicrobiaceae bacterium
ACAACGAGTTCCCTCCCCCATTGTCACTCAGCCCGCAAAGTCTCGCCTTCTTCCCGAACCACTTGGTGTGGTGTTGGTGATTGCACCGTGGAACTACCCCGTGCAGTTGTTATTGGTTCCTGCTGCTGGCGCCATTGCTGCGGGTAACGCGGTGATGATGAAGCCATCAGAAGTGTCTGGTGCAACATCTGCGCTACTGGCTCGCCTTGTGCCGCAATACATGGATTCGCGCGCCGTGGGAATTGTGGAAGGTGGCGTTGCTGAAACAACTGCACTGCTGGACCGACACTTCGACCACATCTTCTACACCGGTAACGGAACTGTGGGTCGCATTGTGATGACAGCAGCAGCAAAGAATCTCACACCAGTCACTCTGGAACTTGGTGGCAAGAGCCCAGTGATTATTGATGAATCAGCAAATGTTCGCGTGGCTGCGCGACGCATTGCGTGGGGCAAGTGGTTGAACGCTGGTCAAACATGTGTGGCCCCCGATTACGTGATGGTGCACAACAAGGTGCGCTCACAGTTCATTGATGAACTCGGCAAAGCAATCACGTCTTTCTATGGAAACGACCCGCATGCCAGCGACAGCTATGGCCGAATTGTGACATCACGTCATTTTGATCGCTTGCGTGGTTTGATGAGTGGCGGCACACCCGTAATTGGTGGCGAAGCAATTGCCGACGACCGTTACATTGCGCCAACGGTTCTTGAGAATGTCGACATGTCATCGCAGTTGATGAATGAAGAAATCTTCGGGCCACTTCTTCCGGTCATTGGTATTGATTCGGTGGATGTTGCGATTGATCACATCAATGCAAACCCACACCCGTTGGCGTTGTATGTGTTCGCGGAGAAGAAGAGCGCAGTTGAGCATGTGTTGGCTAACACCACTGCCGGTGGTGTGACGGTAAACGGAACGCTGATGCACTTGACCAGCCCACACTTGCCTTTTGGTGGCATTGGTGAGAGCGGAATGGGCGCGTATCACGGCAAGAGTGGCGTGCGTTTGTTCCAACACATGAAGCCAGTGCTTGCGCGTGGCACCAAGTTGGATCCGTCGTTGGCGTACCCGCCCTACACAGACCGCAAAGCCAAGATCTTCCGCAAGGTTCTCTAACCGACGAACAACTAGCTGTGATAATTCGGCGCCTCATGAGTAATCGTCACATCATGAGGATGGCTTTCCTCGCGACCGGCTGCTGTGACCTTCATGAACCGTGCCTTGGCTTGCAACTGCTGAATGTTTTCAGCCCCGACATAGCCCATTCCTGACCGCAGACCACCTACTAATTGATACACAACATCACTGAGTGATCCGGAGTACGCGACACGACCTTCAATTCCTTCTGGTACGAGCTTTGGCTGCACGTTGCCGGAGGCCTGACCACTGCCATACCGATCAGCACCGAGACCCTGCATCGCGCCAAGAGACCCCATACCTCGATACGCCTTGTACCGACGTCCTTCGAACAGTTCGTGTTCACCGGGAGATTCGTCTGTGCCAGCCAACAAACTGCCGAGCATCACAATGTGTGCGCCTGCGGCGAGCGCTTTCACAACATCCCCTGAATAAGTCACTCCACCATCGGCGATCACGGTCAGACCCCTAGTCGCCGCACGTTGTGCCGAATACCAAATAGCCGACAACTGCGGCATGCCCGCACCCGCGACCACGCGTGTTGTGCAGATTGAACCCGCACCAACGCCAACTTTTACCGCATCGACGCCAGCATCGGCGAGTGCATCGACTCCTTCCTCGGTGACGACATTGCCCGCAATTACGGGAAGTGATGGCCACACAGACTTGATTCTGCGCACTGCATCGAGAACTCCCTGTGTATGGCCGTGAGCTGTGTCGACAACGACCATGTCAATTCCTTTGTCCACTAATGCAGACACTCGATCTTCAAGATCTATGCCAACACCGACAGCAGCTCCAACACGAAGACGCCCCCCACTATCACGAGTGGCGAAGGGGTGTTCTTTTTCTTTCATGATGTCTTTTACCGTGATAAGACCTTGTAAAAATCCCTTGTCATCCACGAGTGGCAGTTTTTCAATTCGATGCTTTTGCAACAGCGATCGCGCTTCGTCGAGCGTTGTTCCGACGGATGCCGTGACTAGGGGCGAATGGGTCATGAAGTCTCTCACCGGCTTCGAAAAATCTGCCTCGCCACAGAATCGAATATCTCTATTGGTCAAGATTCCGAGCAACAACCCGTTTGCATCTGTGATGGGAACACCAGAGAATCGGTACCGATTCATCAGTGCTTCCGCATCTGCAAGTGTGGACGTCACAGGCAAAGTAACTGGATCCGTGATCATCCCAGCTTGAGAACGCTTGACCCGAGACACATTGTCTGCCTGTTCGGAAATTGTCATGTTTCGATGCAATATCCCAATTCCACCAATCCGTGCGAGTGCAATCGCCATGGCAGATTCAGTCACCTTGTCCATCGCGGCCGACATGACAGGTACGGCAAGAGAGATATCGCCCACCAACTGCCCCGAAACATCCACATCACTCGGCAGTACGTTGCTAAAACCTGGAACTAGGACAACATCGTCGAAAGTTAAACCTTCAATGGGGCTGAAGACTTGATTGTTCAACGGGTTCATTACACGGACTCTGACTCTCTTGACAAAGCAATTTTCCGACACAGATCGCTCAATACGTGAACAAGTAATGCGCGTTCACATTCATGCATTCGTTCAGCAAATGTGTCAAACGTGTCATCGCTATGAATGGGCACGACCTCGCTTGCGATCACTGGCCCAGTGTCGACTCCTTCATCAGGGACGAAGTGCACGGTGACTCCACTGTGTGTACGCCAATTCTCATGAGATTCGGTAAATGCCCGCTCAATCGCATGTGTCCCTGGCAATTCACCCGGCAATGCAGGGTGCAAGTTCACCACCTGCGATGGGAAATGTTTCAAGAACTCATTCGAAAGAATCCGCATGAAGCCTGCAAGAACCACAAAATCTGGCCGCATCTCGCGAACAATGGCCGCTAACCGCGCGTCGTAGTCCAGTCGCTGCTCACCAGCGACTGGTTCAACAACAATCGCAGGAACGTCCCTTCGCACCGCTCGAGCAATGGCAGGAACATCGGACTTGTTCGAGATGACACCCACCACATTGGCGCCCAACCAGCCGCACGCACACGCATCGAGAACGGCTTGAAGATTGGTTCCGTTTCCGGATACCAACACGACGAGAGAGGGATGAGTGGATTTCATCGCAGGATCACCCTCGATGAATCGCCATTCTGGTCCTGCAACACTCCGATAACCCATGTTTCTTCGTCAATCAGAGATCGAATCTGCTCAGCATTTTCTGGTGCGACAACAAGCACCATTCCAATTCCCATGTTGAGCGTTCGGTACAGCTCTTCGGTTTCTAGCGACATGACACTCTCAATAAATTCAAATAACGGAGGTTTGGGCCACGACGCCGTGTGCACTGTTGCTGACACCCCTTCAGGAAAAACGCGAGGGAGATTCTCCACCAGCCCGCCTCCTGTGATGTGCACCAAGGCCTTCACTGATGGATTTTTCAAAACGGGAGTCAATACATTCAGATAACTGCGATGTGGCATAAGTAATTCGTCGATCAGAGGGCGCGTCAATGGTGGTGGCGCAACGTCTAGCGGCAACCAATCAAGGATTCTTCGGAGCAGCGAATACCCATTGGTGTGAGGGCCATTGGATGCGAGACCAATGAGAACATCTCCGCTGCCAACGCCCTCGCGCGGAAGGAGATCCTTTTTGTCAACGACGCCGACCAACGTGCCAGCGATATCAAACGCACCTGGCGCGTACACGCCGGGCATTTCTGCCGTTTCGCCACCCAGCAACACGCAGTCACCAGCCGCACACGCTTCCGACATCCCCGAGACGACATCAGCAACCATCTCCGCATTAATTTTTGACGAGGCGATGTAGTCGAGGAAGAATAGGGGGCGAGCGCCTTGTACCAACACATCGTTGATGCAGTGGTTCACAATGTCAATTCCTGTGCCATGAACCCTGTTCTCTCGGGCAGCCAACTCCACTTTTGTTCCGACTCCGTCGGTTGATGCCACCAGCACCGGTTGGTCATACTCCTTCAAGAAGGAGACATCGAGTGCGCCACCAAATGCACCAATCCCTCGCAGCACATTGTCTGAAGATGTTGACGCAACACTCTTTTTCAAGAGTTCCACAGCCCTGTTTCCTTCATCGATATTGACACCGGCTGCGGAATACGACGTCAAGCCATTACCAGGGGCCCTCCATGCAATGTCGCGCCGAAAATAGGACCCTGCGAATGAAATTCGCTGGACACGTGCATATGTTTTTCCCCGCGCACTTTCAAGATCTGGACCAACCCCCACAACAGTGACAACGCGACCACCAGTCGTGACAAGTGCACCATTGACCTGTTTTGTTCCGCCATGAAAGACATTCGTATGCAACTCAACATGTTCAAGACCAGTAATCACATCTCCCAGTCGCGGCGTTTCGGGATAGTGAGCAGAGGTCATGACGACTGCATGTGCGCTCACTGGTTTTGTTTTGACATGCTCAGGCTTCAGCGTGCCGTCGACGCAGGCGAGAGCCAACTCCACTACATCAGTGCTCAACAATGAAAGGAGAACTTGTGCTTCCGGGTCACCAAAACGGCAGTTGTATTCCAGTAGGCGAGGCCCCTCTTTTGTCAACATCAGCCCTGCATACAGCACGCCCTTGTATGGAGTGCCCTTCCGTGCAAAGTAGTCAACTATGGGTTGAATAAACGTCGTCGATAATTCATCGGCTGAATACGGAACGACTGCCGGAGCGTAGGCACCCATACCGCCCGTGTTCGCACCCACGTCTCCCTCGCCGATTCGTTTGTGATCTTGCGCCATGGGAAGCGGCACCGCAAGGGCTCCATCACACATCGCCATCAAAGAACATTCAGGACCCTTCAACATTTCTTCCAGCACTACAGGGCCAACTTCGCACGCCGCGACAATGGCAGCACGTGTGTGGTCATCGCTTGTTGGGACGACAACTCCTTTGCCACCGGCAAGTCCTGATTGTTTCACCACAACGGGAGCGTCGAGTTCCCTCCACCATGCAATTGCGGCATCGCTGTCACCTTCTGAAAACGTGGCAAAACGAGGTCCGGGGATTCCAAGGCAAGCCGCGAGTTCTCGCGAAAACACTTTGGAGGACTCAATCTCTGCAAGTTGCTGTGTTGGACCAAAGGCCTTCACGCCAATGGCGTTTAGTGCATCGACCACTCCGGCTGCCAACGATGATTCAGGTCCAATGAGAACAAGATCAACATTCTCTGCCTGACATAGCGCGACGATTCCGGGTACATCGTCTGCCGCAACAGCGCGTTGCTCACCTGGCATTCCACCATTACCCGGTGAAACCAGCAAGCGCGAACAACGCAGCGATTGTCGAACAGAGTGGGCCATCGCGTGCTCACGACCGCCACTTCCAAGAATGAGAACGGTGAGTTGATTCTTGGCGTTCATGCCAACACCTGCTCAAATGAATCTTTGCGTCGTGGTAGAGGAATTTCCACTGGATAGTCCCCCGTGAAACACGCATTGCAGTATCCATCTTCACGCCCAACAGCACTCATCATTCCGTCCAGTGAAAGAAAGGCAAGCGAGTCTGCTTTCACCACCGCACACAATTCCTCGATGTTGAGACGCGCCGCAATGAGGTCGTCGTCGTGACCCATATCGACGCCAAAATGACACGGATGCTTGATAGGCGGGCACGTAATTCGAAGATGAACCTCGGTTGCTCCTGCATCACGTATGAGTTGAACAAGAGGACCCGCAGTTGTACCTCGCACAAGTGAATCATCAATTAAAACAACGCGCTTCCCACGAAGATTCTCGGCCAAAGCGTTGAACTTCATGGCGACACCTCGCTCTCGCATCAATGGCGTGGGTTCAATAAAGGTTCGTCCGATATAGCGGTTCTTGATGAGACCGTCGTTGTATTCAATACCACTCTGTCGCGAGAATCCGACAGCTGCGGGAATCGATGAGTCAGGTACGGGAACAACAACATCGGCGGCAACATGTGACTCCCGGGCCAATTGTTCACCCATCCGTTGGCGCACACCGTGAACACTGAGTCCATCCCAAATTGAGTCCGGCCGAGAAAAGTAGACGAACTCAAACGTGCATCGCGAGGATTTCACTGATGGAACCAATGCTTGGCGCCGTTTTAATTCAGTTCCCTTCAATGTCACAATTTCACCAGGGGCGACTTCTGACATCTCTACGCATCCCAGCGTGCTGAGAGCACATGTTTCTGATGCGACCGCCCAGCCTCCATCAGGCAATTTCCCAATTGACATCGGGCGGAAACCCCAAGGGTCGCGCACGGCAATGACACGATCTTCCACCAGGATCACCAGTGAGTACGCGCCCGTCCACGAGGACAGTGTTCGAGCAAGTCGGTCTTCCCAGGTGGCACCACCTGCTGACGCCAGCATCATTGTCATGACTTCTGTGTCGGACGACGCGGTCAGGCCAAAGCCTTTTGACAACAATTCGGTGCGCAGTTCATGCGCGTTAACCAAGTTGCCGTTGTGTGCAACTGCGAGTGCGCCGTGAATTGTTTCGACGAGAAACGGTTGTGCGTTTCGTGCTCCTGAACCACCCGTTGTGGAGTACCGAGTGTGCCCAATGCCGTTACTTCCCCGCAACGGTGCCAGGTTCGCTGGAGTGAAAACGTGGCTCACAAGTCCGTCGGCTTTATGGATTCGTGACTGTCCCCCGTCTGACACTGCGATTCCTGCGGCTTCTTGACCACGATGTTGGAGCGCGAAGAGTCCGAAAAAGACCATCTGAGCGACATCGTTGCTCGTCGACGAAATTCCGACAACTCCACATTCTTCGTGCAGTCGATCTGCGAACACGCTGTCGAGTTTGTGTTCAGACGTCATAGGACTCCCATAGTTTGTAGATTTTTTTCGAGACGTTGTTGCACGGGGTACGTGCCAGGTGTGAATGCTCGGCCAGTCAAGCGGGCAAACGCATCGATGTAGCGTTGAGTAGTTTCTGACACCGTGATAGCGCTCAAAGTTGGCGGCTCACCATGTCCGTCGTACCCGGCCGCACTCAATGCAAGTCGCACTGGCTCTTTGTCGAGGCTCTCTGGCTCATCGCCACGGTCCACTCGCTCTTCGTAAGTGCTTAATTCCCAGAAACGGGAAGAGTCCGGCGTGTGCATCTCATCAATCAGCACCACAGAACCATCTGACGCAAGTCCGAACTCGTACTTCGTGTCCGCCAACAACAGCCCAGCCCTGCGAGCGACGTGTTGACCGTGTGCGAACAAGGCCAAAGCAGCGTCTTGCACGCACTGCCACACATCTGGCTCGACAATTCCGCGTGCAACAACCTCTGCACAGGTCAGGGGCTCGTCGTGCGCGCCCGCCTCACCTTTTGTTGTAGGAGTGATGATGGGGTAGGGCAGCAACTCGTTCTTCCGAAGTCCATCAGGAAAGTGGTACCCATAGATCTGTCGTGCTCCATTGCGATACTGGTGCCACAGCGACGTTGTGGTGGAACCTGTGATGACTCCGCGAACAACAACTTCGACGGCTAACGGAGACGCAGCATGACCAATCGTTGCATTCGGGTCTGGACAACTAATGAAATGGTTGTCAACAATGTGCCGCGAGTTGTTGAACCACCATGCCGACAATTCGTTCAACACCTGGCCCTTGAACGGAACCACCGCCACGATGCGATCAAAGGCAGACAGCCGATCGGTCGTAAGAAAAAGTCGTGTGTTGTCCTGCAGTGAATACGACACTCTGACCTTTCCCGAGCGTCGGTCCGGGAGTGCGAGTTCAAGATCCGAACAGCCTTCAGTTGACAGCAAAGTTCACTCCCTCCCGAAATAGGGATAATCCCAAATTGCCCACTATTCCGCGATGAAACTGCGGGTGTTGGCGTGGCACAACATGATTCTCCGGATGCGGCATCAGCCCAAGTACGACACCGCTTGCATCACAAATTCCTGCCGCGTCTCCAATGGATCCGTTCGGGTTGCCGTTGACGTAACGCAATGCCACCTGGTCATTGCGTTGCAAGTGGGACCATGTGGAATCTTCTGCTGTTAACCGACCTTCGCCGTGTGCGATCGGGCACTTAATGTTCTCCACCAAGTTTCGCGTCCACACACATTTTTGTGACGAAGGCTCCAACTCAACCCACCGACAATCGAAGACTCCCGATTCATTGTGTCCGAGTGCGACAGCATGTGGAGATCCCGGCAAGATTCCCATTCGCACAAGAGTTTGAAAACCGTTGCAGATTCCAATGACGGGTCGACAGTCTTTAATCGCAGCAGCCATCCGATCTCCAATTGAGTCCTCAAGCTCCACAGCGAACAATCGCCCTGCGCCCAATGCGTCGGCATAGGAAAAACCACCCGCTATGACGATGATGTCCGCCTCGTCGATACAGGACGGCTGCGATACCAAATCCGCCATGAGATAGGTCACTGGTGTTGCGCCCGCCTGTTGCAACGCAAATGACACGTCAGAGTCCCTATTGGTTCCAGGGGCGCACAGCACCGCGGCAACCGGTGAACGTGTCATTGCTGGGTCATCCAAACGTTGCGTAGTTCTGTGAGAGACACTTCATCGTTTCGTGTGAATGTGAGAGCGTCACGTTCCGTGACACTGCCAAGCAGAGAAGCCGCATCTCGAAATCGCGACAGGACCTCGGGCACATTTTGTGGTGTTACTTCGACAATAAAACGGCCATTGGACTCACTGAACAACCAGGACACATCACCAGCGGTGTCACACGCAGTCATGTCCACTCCCAAACAGCCACCGATTGCCATTTCAGAGACTGCAACTGCAATTCCTCCCTCGGAAATGTCGTGACAGGATTCAATGAGCCCCGATTGAATTGCTCTATGAAGTGCGTGGTACCGCATCGGTGCAGTCAAGTCGAAATCTGGAACCGTGCCGCCACAGGATATGTTCATCACCTTCTCAAGATGGCTCGCTCCGAATTCACACGAGGTGTGACCAAGAACAAGCAAGACGTTGTTCTCATTCTTCAGATCGGGTGTCACTGTTTTGGACACATCGGGAACATGTGCAACTGCGGTAATCACCAACGTTGGTGGAACTGAGTGACGTTCACCATCACTACCCAGATACTCGTTGTTCAGCGAATCTTTGCCGGAGACGAATGGTGCGGAGAACACGCGTGATGCTGTACAACACCCAGCAACAGCCGCAACAAGGTGTCCGAGCGTTGTTTCTCGACGCGGGTCGCCCCAGGAAAAGTTGTCAAGAAGCGCGACATTCGCTGGGTCTGCACCGACCGCTACAACATTACGGATGGCTTCGTCAACAACGGACAACGCCATGCGTTCGGGGTCTAATTCTCCAAACCACGGGTTCACACCAATTCCAATGGCCAGACCATGAGCATCTAATGGCTCGGCGAGAACAACACCATCTGCGTGACCATCAGAGCGTGCACCAACTAACGGGCGCACCACCGTAGCCCCGCGAATTTCATGGTCGTATCGATGAATGACGGCTGCTTTTGATGCGATATTTGGATGTTGCAACAATTTTTTTAACGTTGCCACAATGTCAACCTCACCAAACGCCGAGTGAAAACCTTCTGGACTCATGTGGTCCCGCACAGGGGTTGGCATTTGTGCCTTCATGCGACGCTGTGGGCGTCCATTGTGAAGAAAATCTGTATCAAGATTCAAAATAATCTCGCCCTGATGGCGCACCACTAGGTTCCCATCGCCGGTGAACTCACCAATGTCAGTGAACTCAACTCCGTAGGCATGACACATGTCTGCGAGTGGCTTCACATCGCGGACCGCAACAACCATTCGCTCTTGTGCTTCAGAGAGCCACACCTCCCACGGTGAAAGCCCGGGATACTTCAAGGGAAGCCCAGACAGTTCAACCGAGGCGCCAATTCCCTCTGCCATCTCTCCAATGGCGGACGATAAGCCGCCAGCCCCACAGTCCGTGATCGAGCGAAAAAGATGCTGCCCTCTACCCAACACATCAATCAGAAGTTTCTCTGTGATGGGATCGCCAATCTGAACACTGGCGCCAGCGACATCGCCGGTAGTCGCATCCATTGTCATTGAAGAAAATGTTGCGCCGCGCAATCCATCTCGACCCGTGCGACCACCCAATACCACTAAACGATCGCCCGGTTGCGGTGCTTGGGCTACGTAGTCACCGTGGGCTATGCCGATACAACCGGCGTACACCAGTGGGTTCGCGGTGTACCCCTCGTCGTACAACACGGCACCCGCAACAGTGGGGAGTCCAATTTTGTTTCCGTAGTCGGCGATTCCGGCCACCACACCGGCGCGAATTCGCCGAGGGTGAAACACACCATCTGGCAACTGAGATGCAGGGGTCGCAGGTGGGCCGAAGCACAAAATATTGGTGCATGCGATGGGAAGATGCGATGCACCAAGAACATCTCGAATAACACCACCAACCCCTGTATTCGCTCCACCAAACGGTTCGATTGCACTTGGATGATTGTGTGTCTCACACTTCAAGGCAACAGTGGTGCCTTCGACGAACGAAATAATTCCCGCATTACCCACGAAAGAACTCACCACAAACGGAGCATCAATGGCACGCGTGGTGTCTCGGAGCTGATTGATGAGAGGCTGAATAACCTCTCCCGTTTCTGTAGTGATGCTCGCGCGAAAAGTCTTGTGTGCACAATGCTCGCTCCACGTTTGGGCGATTGCTTCAAGTTCAATGTCGCTTGCCCCACGTCCCTGATAGTGGTCGCGCAACGCACGCAATTCTTCCATGTCAAGAGCCAACCCACGCTCTACGTTGAGCATCCGAAGCTGATCATCACTGGCATCCAGTGCAAGTGGGACCAACTCAAAGAGTGTCTCTTTCACCGATGGAGTCGAGGACGTAACGGGCACGATGAGCGCGTCAACGGCCCAGCGCTCGATCACAGGATTCGTCAGTAGTTTGCGAATCAGAAGGTTCAGTTCCTCTGGATGAATGTCTCCAGTGATTTCGACTCTTTTCGCAGAATTCGCCGCATCAAGACAGATGCCTAAACGATGGGAGATACGAAGTAACTGTTGCGATGCGGCATCGGTCACTCCGGCATGAAGCATTGTTTCCACGTAGTGATCACAGACATCTAGCGCCGCTCCCCATCTCGCTTGCTGCAAGAGAGTGTCCACCAAAATTTGTTCAATCACTTCACGTTGATCCGCAGCGAGCGTTGCATTAATGAAATAGATATCGACTATTTTCAGGGCGCGTACCGATGTGATTCCCAAATCCCGAATATCGTTGAGAAGCGTCAGAGATCGAGGATCTTCCCCCACTGACCGAATCTCGAGGCGCTGGAGTGGACTGTTAGCGAGTGAAGCAACAACGTCCATACGTGCAAACTAATTTCGGTGTGCAGAACTCGTCTAGGCGGTTGTACAAGAAATCAAGATGGCTCTCCTGTCTTTACAGAAAGTACATCTCCACAAAACTTTTACAATGTGTACACATTCCTCCGTCTAGTCTGACGTCGTGCCCGACTCTTCTTCTCCACTTGTCTGTGTCGTGATGGGCTCAACCAGTGACTGGCCTGTCATGTCGAAATCGGTAGAGATACTGGAGCGCTTTCACATTCCGCATGAAGTCCAAGTTCTTTCTGCACATCGAATGCCCGATGAGTTATTTGCCTACGCCGAAGCGGCGTCAACACGTGGAGTACGAGCACTCATTGCTGGTGCTGGTGGCGCTGCACATCTTCCTGGAATGCTCGCAGCAAAGACTTTGGTTCCAGTCCTTGGGGTGCCGATTCCCACCACTCACCTCGCTGGCGAGGATTCGCTGTATTCCATCGTGCAGATGCCTGCAGGAACTCCCGTGGCCACTTTTGCCATTGGCGATGCGGGAGCCACAAATGCCGCATTATTCGCGGTGCAGCTGCTGGCTCATGACAACAGCGAGCTCCACACCGCACTTGTTGACTACCGGAGAACACGCCACGACGAGGCAGCATCAAGTGTTCTTCCTCCTACCTAATGGTAGAGATGCTGGGAGTTCTCGGCGGCGGTCAACTCGGAAACTATTTCGTGCTTGCCGCCAAGATCATGGGTTATCAAACGGCAGTGCTCGACCCCGACCCGAACGCACCAGCAGGGCTCAACGCAGATCTCCACATTGTTGCGCCATTCGACGACCTTGATGCGCTGAGGAAACTGGCATCTCTCTGCATCGCGGTCACCACCGAGTTTGAAAACCCTCCGGTGTCCTCACTTGAGTTCCTCGCACAACATGTAACAGTGCGTCCATCCCCTGCTGCCGTTGCAATTGCCCAGAACCGCCGAGAGGAAAAACAGTTCTGTCAATCTGTCGGGTTATTAGTCGCACCATATGACGTACTGGAAACGGAAGAGGACGCCGAACGCATCAGGCGCGATGGAATTCTCAACACACATCTGAATCCCTTTCGTACTCCTCTCATCATGAAGACGTCCCGAAATGGTTACGACGGCAAGGGGCAACGGCACATTCACGACTTCTCTGAAATTTCTAAGCAGTGGGCTGCATTCGGCAAAGTTCCCTGCATTGTTGAACAGAAAATTGTGCTCGACGCAGAATTTTCCGTTATTCTCGCCCGCTCTAACAGCGGAGAAATTGCTGTGTTCACACCTACCCACAATGTGCATGTTGATGGAATTCTGGACCTTAGTTTTGTCCCGTCATCAATTAATTCTCAACTACTCGAACAAGGCAAGAGTTCGGCAGTCATAATCGCAGAAGAACTCGAATACGTTGGTGTGCTCGCCGTGGAATTTTTCGTTTCAGAGAACACACTGTTTGTGAACGAACTTGCTCCACGACCACACAACAGCGGCCACTGGACTTTGGATGCTGCCCGTACGAGTCAATTTGAACAGCAAGTTCGTGCGCTCATAGGTGAATCACTTGGTAATCCATCAATGACGAGTTCAGCAGTCGCAATGGTGAATCTGCTTGGCGATCGATGGTTCAACGGAGAACCCCACTTCAACCTTCTCCGCGGTGATGCCAGTACTCACGTGCACCTATACGGCAAGAAAGAACCACGCCCCGGGCGAAAAATGGGCCATCTCACTACAACTGGTGATGATGCAAACGCGGTTGCTCTGCGTGCCCAATCACTCCGTGACGCAATTACCCCGTAGAACGTGCACTGTGAAGCGCGCAGGGACCTCGAGTTTCCTTCCCAGTCGCCACGTCTTGCGGCTAGTCGCCCCAGTGGCGCTGTTCGCGGAACGGGTCTCCATACATGTGGTAACCGTTGCGTTCCCAGAAGCCAGGCTTGTCTGCGTTCATTAACTCAATGCCGCGAAGCCATTTCGGTGATTTCCAGAAATACAAGTTCGGCACCAACAACCGCACGGGGCCACCGTGAATAGGTTCAATGGGTTCGCCTTCGTATTCCCACACCACCATTGACTCGTCTAGGAGAGCGTCTTCCAACGGAAGGTTTGCTGTGTAGCCGTATTCTGCGTGACCCATCACGTGAGTGGCATCGGATTGAATACCGGCGCGATCCAGAAGGTCTTTCAGTTTCACTCCGCGCCAGACGGTGTCGAACTTTGACCACTTTGTTACACAGTGAATGTCTGTAGTGAGAGTGACGCTGGGTAACGCGGTGAGTTCTTCAAAGGTGAGAGCGAACGGGTTGTTCACCAAGCCACCAATAGTGAGATTCCATTCGCCTGGTGCGTACGTAGGAACATCGCCAACGTGCAACACCGGGAAACGTTCGGTGAGGTACTGACCAGGTGGCAAACGGCTGGGGTCGTAGCCCTTTTCTTCCACTTCTTTACGGTTGCGGTCAAAGAAACCCATGGGCACATTCTGCCCTACGCCTACCCCACTACGGTGTGGTTGTGCCTCTTTATGTCATACGTCATGCTCACGCGGGAAGCAGAAGTGCGTGGTTGGAAGATGATCGACTGCGACCCTTGTCGGACAAGGGCTGGCAGCAGGCGCAAGCAT
>CAIVDG010000335.1 GCA_903904615.1 uncultured Acidimicrobiaceae bacterium
ACAAAGGTCATCACGGTTTCTCGTCCGTGCTATCTCACCCTTCGTCGAGCAACTCATCTTCCACGTCCAGTACATGCATATGTTCTTGAAGAACCAGGGCGGGCGCTCACCACCAACGATGTCGTGCAAGTTCTCGGCGCCACGTTGGAAGCACGTATCCCCTACGAGCCGGCTATCGCTCGTGCTGTCGACGCAGGCCTGTTGCCATCTCGTGTTGAACAACTGTTGGGTCGCCACATTAAGACCGACGACAACTAATGCACGTGGGGCTGGCACCCATCAGCGATCTCATCGCATCACCCGATGTGTTGGAGATCATGGTGGTGAATGGCAGTGACGTCTGGGTAGAACGCGCTTCTGGCTTCTCTCATCACTGTTCGCTTTCCACTGCTGAACTCACACTTCTCGTGGAAGGGATCAGTCGCCTCTCACATCGCCGAATTGATGCACTCTCCCCCATCCTCGACGCTCGATTACCCGATGGTTCCCGCGCATGCGTTGTGCTTGCGCCCATAGCTCTTCACGGAACCAGTATCAACATCCGCAAGTTTCCGCAGCGCACTCTTCCTCTTGCCGCTTTCGGGTCGGAACACCATTGCGAATTAGTCCGACAACTTGTCATCTCGCGGGCAAACGTTGTTGTCTCGGGAGAAACATCATCGGGGAAAACATCACTTGTTTCTGCAGCAACAGAGTGGTTCTCGCCGCATGACCGTGTGGTGTGCGCAGAGGACACCGCCGAGATTCGTTTTCGCCACCCACATGTGGTGGCTCTACAAACCCGACCAGCAAACCAAGACGGAATGGGGGCAGTCACTTTGCACGACCTAGTGCGCACATCTTTGCGTATGCGACCAGATCGTCTTGTAGTGGGAGAAGTGCGTGGTACCGAAGTGGTTGACATGTTGCTGGCACTCAGTTCGGGCCACTCTGGAAGTTGGACCACTGTTCATGCGTCGTCTGCCGATCACACCACACAGAGACTGGTGTCATTGGTGTTACGGCACCACCCGCAATGGACACAACGTGACGCAACCGAATTAGTGCACAGTGCTGTCACCGCGGTGGTACACATCACCCGACTCGCAAATGGCCGTCGCACAATTACCGCGGTTCGCTCTCTCAAGGAGCATTCATGTTGAGAATGATGTACCAGGCATTACTTACGTGCAGTTTGGTGTGGATACTCACACCCAGGCTTTGCACATATGCAGACTCACGTCTTGCGCGAAACCGCTTCACCAGCCGCAACAATGCTGGAAGTACACAGACGCAAACAACGCCATTGGTACAAGAACTGTCACCATCAGAATTCTGCGATGCACTGACAACTTCTGTACGCATGGGTGTGAACTCTTCTGAAGCATTCCACGACCATGCATGTCGACCGAATGCTCCGGGAGTCCTTCACCACATTGTGCAAGAGAACAACCTCGAATCGCTTGCTCTTGGAGATGCTCTTGTGGCGGTTTATCGAGACACACGTGGAACACCACATGAAATTCTCGCTTTGTATCTGTTGTTGTCATGTGAATCGGGAACTCTTCATCCCGCCGCACTGTCTCTAGCAGCACAATGTTTACGCGATGACGACGCACAAAAAGCAGAGCTTCGTGTAGGAACAGCCCACGCTCGGGTGACGGCCCGCATTCTCACATCGCTCCCCATTGTGTGCTTGTTCGTGGGGTGCCTTGTCTCGTCATCACTTCGACAATCAGTTCTCACTCCCGCGATTGTCTCTGTTCTTGTACTCGGCATAGCCATCAATGCGGCGGGCTGGTTCTGGATGCACCGCTTATCAATGTCAATTAGTCGTACCTCACACCACAGTGAGTTTCAGCGGTTCACTTTCGCTCTCTGTGTTGCCCTTCACGCAGGCCACTCTCTTGTTTCTGCGTGTACTACTTGGAGATACCTCTCTCCCATTGGTGACCACATTGCACGAGAACTAGAAGAAGGCGTCTCCCTTCACGCAGCACTCACACCCCTCGCTGACAACTTCGGCCAGCCCGGGCACATGTTGTCACGAACTATTTCTGAATCTGCCGAAAGCGGTACCCCGGCCATCTCTGTTGCGGCGCGTTTACTCGCCGATGCTCGTAGTGATTCACGCCGTCACGTTGAGTTTCAACTTCGTCAGTTACCCACCAAGTTGACATTGCCCATCGTGTTTTGCGTTCTTCCCGCATTTCTGTTAGTTGCACTCATGCCATTTGCTCTGGCCGGGCTTACATCTCTTCCCTCCACAACGCTGACCTAACGGGAGACGTATGACTACTCAAAACAATCGCGGGCAAGCCACGACCGAATATGCATTGGTATTGCTTGTCGCCGCCATCATTGCCACTCTTGTTATTGCGTGGGCCACAGCGGGTGGTGGTGCCGGAAAAATCGGATCACTGTTCGACAACGTGTTCGAATCAATTCTCTCTAAAGCAAATGCCCCTGTTGAGTAAACAACGCGGCCAAGCAACAGTGGAGTTCGCCCTCGTCACACCATTAGTACTGGCATGTGCTGCGTTGCTCGTGGGCACCACTGTGACCTGCTTGCAGTACAT
>CAIVDG010000336.1 GCA_903904615.1 uncultured Acidimicrobiaceae bacterium
ACAACGAGTTCATGATGTGCTCGCAGTCGCTGGGATGTCGCCCACAAATGCATGTTCTTCGTGGTGCGATGTGAACCCAAGAGATGCATAAAGAGATAGTGCTGCTGCATTGTCGGAATCGACGTACAGCATTGCGATGGGTGCACTCTCTGCGGGAATGCTGGCAAGGCCCGCGATGGCCATTTTTCTTCCAAGACCGTGCCCCGAATGATTTGGGTGAACCGCAATTACGTAAATCTCACCCATGACAGGTTCTGTGTCGGAATGAATCTTTGTCCAGCAGAACGCGGTCATTGTGCCGTTGTCACGGTGAATACGAAATCCGTTTGCATTGAACCATGGCTCTTGTTCGCGTGACTCGATGACGTGGTGGTTCCATCCGCCTTGTTCGGGGTGTTGATGGAACGCTGCATTATTTAGGGCGAGCCATTCGGTTTCGTCCACTCCAACAACAAAAGATTCTGTAGAGAATTGCGCAACTTCGTCAAGCAGGTTTTGTTCCAGTGGCAATGTGCGTCGAAGTTGAATGAGTCGACGTCCTTGATTGAGGCCCACCTGAGATGCAAGTTGACGGTGAGTGTTGTTGGGTTCGAACACCCACCAATGCACATGACCGCCACCTTCATCGGCAACAACGTTCAGTGCGGCTTGTAACAGGCCTGGCGCTAATTCATTGGTGTCGTATCGATGGTGGGGATGAATAACCAGATCGAGCGACCACGATTCATTTCCTCGCGAGACTTGGCAATAGGCAAGTGCGTGAGAATGGGTTTCGTCTCGCGCGATGATGCCGGCAAAGCCCTCGCGGCCGCCCTCGCGTAGGTCGAGCCAGAGGTGGTCGTTCAGTGGGCGAGCGCCATCGGCTCGCCACGCATCGGCAATGAGTGTGCTGACGTCGTCCATGCTGACGGCATCCATATGTCGTTTGATTTCAAGCGATGGCACGCTGTCAGGGTACCTTCGGGGTTATGGGAAAGCCGAGAACTCCAGCAGGACGCGCCAAAGAAGTGGCAGCCAGACTTGCCGTTCTCTATCCAGGAGCCGAATGTGAACTCACACATTCAAACCCGTACGAGTTACTGGCGGCCACCATTTTGTCTGCGCAGTGCACCGATGTTCGAGTGAACATGGTGACCCCTGCATTATTCGCCAAGTACCCCACGCCTCACGACCTAGCAGCTGCGAATCCCACAGAACTTGAAACGATCGTGAAGTCAACAGGGTTCTATCAGAGCAAAGCAAAGAATCTCATTGGAATGGCAACACGAGTGATCGAGGTGTACGGCGGAGAAATTCCGCGCGAACTTGAAGACTTGGTGACGCTTCCAGGAGTCGGTCGTAAGACTGGAAACGTGTTGCGCAGTGTTGTGTTCGATTTGCCGGGTCTCGCCGTCGATACACACGTTGGTCGTTTGTCGCGCAGACTTGGTCTCACCACTGAAGACGACCCAGTGAAGGTGGAGAAGGTGTTGAATGCATTCTTGCCACCCGCAGAGTGGGGAAGGTTCAGCTTGCGACTCATTCTTCATGGGCGCCGTGTGTGTGATGCCAAGAAGCCAAAGTGCGACATCTGTGAGTTGGGCGATATCTGTCCGTCTTCACAAATGCCCACCAAGACAAAATCAAAGTAAGCCGCATCAAGTAGCGTTTCCAGGATGACCGAGACAGTTCGTGCCGAACTTGGCGCCGCAGCGGATGCCATTGGGCAATATAGAAATCGCATTGCTGGGCTTCTCGATTCGGTTGGCCCGAACCACGAGGACTTGGTCAGCGCCATGTACGAGGCGGAACGAGCATTGGTCTCGGCCGAACGTCTTTTGATACGCGCTGAGAAACTTGCTCGTTAAGAGCAGTGAACTATCGCTAGGTTTGCGTCGTGGCCACTTTTGAACCGCGAGAACAAATTCAGGCGATGTCGGGGTACCACTCGCCACAAGTCGATGTTCCGGTGCGTCTCAACACCAACGAGTCACCTTTTCCGCCGCCAACTGGGTGGGTAGAAAAGCTCGCTTCTGTTGCGTCCACTCTCGAATGGAATCGTTATCCCGACAGGGCGGCGTATGAATTGCGCACTGTCATCGCGAAGCGCCACGGAGTTCGGCCCGAGATGGTGTTTGTTGCAAACGGTTCCAATGAAGTTCTCCAAACAATCTTGCTCACGTACGGTGGGCACGGTCGACGCATTGCAACATTCGAACCCACGTATCAGATGTATGCACAGATTGCTCGTGTTACCGGAGCCGAAGTTGTGGTGGGTGAACGTCGCGCAGACATGACTCTTGATCCCCACGAGATCGAGCGCGTCATGCAAAAACACACACCTGCGGTGACCTTTTTGTGTAATCCAAATAATCCCACGGGGCTTGTTGAGCCGCGTGAGAACTTGGAAATTCTGCTGCAGCATGCAACCGGAATTGTTGTGGCCGACGAGGCGTATGCAGAGTTCTCTGATTGGTCTGCCATGGACATGGTGTCTGAAGATCGCCCTCTCGCCGTCACTCGCACATTCTCAAAGACCTTGTCTATGGCGGCGTTGCGTGTTGGGTATGTAGTGGCGCCAACATGGATGGTGTCGCAGTTGGAGATTGCGGTTCTTCCGTATCATCTCGACGCATTCAAGCAAGCTGCCACCATCGCCGCACTTTCCTTCACCGCAGAGATGGAAGAGCGCGTGTCTCTCATTAAGTCCGAGCGCTCACGAATTGAAGCGACGTTGGCGTCTCACGACATTGAGGTCTGGCCAAGTGGGGCCAACTTCGTTCTCTTCCGTCCCCGTAGCCGACCCGCAAAAGACATCTGGCAGTCCTTGTTATCTGCGGGAGTTCTCGTGCGCGACTGCAGCTCATGGGCTCGGCTCGACGGATGTTTGCGAGTAACGGTGGGCACCCCCGCAGAGAACTCCGCATTTCTCGAAGCCATCGAAGCCGCAGTTCAGAACCGCTGAAATTCTGTAAATAAGCGGTGTGTTCGGCTTCCGAACGGCGAGAATAGAGAAATGGCACGCACAGCCCAGGTCTCGCGAAAT
>CAIVDG010000337.1 GCA_903904615.1 uncultured Acidimicrobiaceae bacterium
AATGGGAATGCAACGGGTCAAAAGAGTGACGTCGGTAGTTTGTTCAAACTCTTCCACCACGGGTTGTTGGCGTTCAAAGGCTTGACGAACAGATGAGTCGATAACGCCCAATTCGGCCAGTGTTTGACCCACAGCGTTTGCGCTAATGCCCACGCGATGTAACGCAGAAGTTGCGTTAGGAGACGCGTAACGAACACGTGAGTCGGCATCTAACACGATGGCGCCGTCACCGACGCGTGGCGCAACACTGCTGTCTGCAACGCGGCCAACAAATGGGAAGGTTCCGCGCACCACCATGGCGGCGAAGCGATCGAACATGTCTAGGTATGTGCGTTCTAGTTCGCCTGGTTGACGGCCTGTGCGGCGGCTCCATTCACGTGTGAGAACCGCAATGATCTTGCCTTCGTGCATCACGGGAATCGCCATGAGGCGACAGTCTTCGTCAATGCCTTCCACGAAGATCTCGTCTTCCACAATGGTTCCGGTGCGATACGCCTCGGCCAACAACGGCGACTCCGCGCCTTCGGCCATAGAACCCACTTTGTCGACGATGTAGAGGGTCTGGCCGGTTGCTGCGCGCACTTGGGCCACCACCAGCCAGTTGTCGCCTTCTACGGGCACATGCAACATGAGGTCGGCAAAGCACAGGTCGGCCAACATTCCCCATTCACTAATGAGGTTCACAAGGTGCGTTGTCTGCTCCTTGGAGAGTTCTGTGTGCTGACGCGCGAGTTCACCAATTGTTGACATGGGCGCTCCCTTCTCGGAAGCAAGTCTGCCCCACCTGGTGGGTGTGAGTGCGCCACTCGCGCGCGGCGAGAGCCGTGGTGTGAGCTAGCGGGTGAGCGGTGTGCTCAGCCGCCGAAGCCAATGCGACGGTCGGGGTCGCTAGAGCCAATTTCCACATAGGCAATTTTCGCCGATGGAATCGCAATGTCGCGGCCCTTTTTGTCTGTAATCCAGAGAGTGTCGGTGGCGCCGGTGAGAGCAGCGTTCACAGAAGCCTTGAGGGCTTCACGAGCCTTGGCGTCGTCTTCTACTTCCAACGCAATCTCGCGTGGTGCCTGTGTGATTCCAATGCGAATGTCCACGTTGTGTCCTTTAGTAAATGTCGAATGCCTCATGAGCAGTTTCGGCTGCGGTCTCAGGCTAGTTCGGAAAATGGGGGTTCAAGGGGGTAACTATTCATCCCCGTCGGGAGACAGCAGGAGACATTCCTTGAGATATCGTGCCGCAGCGCTCACGACTGGGTGTCGCATCTTGGCAATGTCGTCGAGGCTTCTCGGCGTGTAGCGATCCTTGTCGTAGCCACGCCATACGCCCACAATTCCCATGCCGTCAGGAATAGGCCCAAGAACTCTGGTCGTCGGTGCGTATTCATCCCACGTGCTTTCGTCTGCACTCAGAATGTAGGCAGCATTTCGATAAGTAGACATCACCACCATGACTCCGAGGATCGCAGGGGTCACATCAAGAATTGGGTAGATGATTTCGTTGTAGACCTTCATGAAGTCATTCAATTGTTCATCAAAAGTTTGTTGGTTCAAAAAGATGACGCCGGTCGATGCAATCATTCCGTGACACGTTGAATATCCGTTTGATCGTTCAAAAAATTCAAAAGCATCCCACCGACCTGGCGTTTCCCAATACTTCGCCAGCGACGCATCCGTCATTCCGAATTCAAGACCATAAGAAGCACCGGGCAACCATTGATTCTCGCCAGTACCAAACTGTCTGGTAGCCAAAGTCTCAAGGTCAATGTCTTCATACATGGACTCAGTCAAATTCGGCGGAATCAAACCCAAATTAGTGAATACGGAATTGAATTCAGATTTCTTTGATCCCAACGGGTCTGAGTTTGCTGCATAGAGAGTGTCTAAATACCTGTCGGGGAATGCGGCAGATGCAAGCGCATACACAAAATCTCTGACGTACTCGTCCCGACTTGGTACTTGACGAGGATGAGCCTGGTCTTTGGACCATCCGGCATTGAAGTACTCGTTAGACATTAACTGTCCGATAAACCGCGGAGCTTCCAAATAGCCCTCAAACGGATTCTTCCGCGAAAGGTCTCTCCCCCAATACATGTACTTCAGCATTGACAGGGCATCTCTCATCACTTCTGTCGGCTGTGCTTGTCGTGAATTCAAATATGACATCGTCGACCGAACGGCTGCATCGTCATCGTCGTCATCATCTTCATATTGAGAGAAGAGCGAAATACCAATTGCCGGCGCAATCTCGACGAGGTCTGCACAACACGATTTCTTGTTGCACATCGGGTCAACCGAGCCGTCATCACTCTTGTGGTTAGCCGCTTTGAACATCGCATTGACAAAGTCCATGCGTAGTCCTGTCCAACGAATCCACCGCAGGTCTGCCTCTTGTGGGTCTGACCACCGCTCATCTAAATTTTCCACGGCGCCACTCCCTCTTCGTGTCTTGGAGTTGATGGTAATTGGGTTTCTCCAACCTCACCTGTGACTCGAATTAGATCAAAGGCAGCGCAGTTCATTGACACAACTCCGGAAAGCCTTAATTGACGACTGGGGTCAGAGGAGTTTGAGACCCTTGCTAAAGATCTTCTTTGGCTTCATCTTGTCAATCTGTTCGGCCAATGCGGCAAAAGCCTTGCCAGTTTCAGAGTCGGGTGCAACGGCTGCGATGGGCTTGCCTTCGTCGCCACCTTCGCGCAATGCCGTGGTGATCGGAATTTGTGCGAGCAAGGGAACACCCAGCTCGTCAGCAAGTTCTTTTCCACCACCAGTTCCGAAGATGTCGTAGCGCTTGCCGTCATCGCCGGTGAACCACGACATGTTCTCAATGACTCC
>CAIVDG010000338.1 GCA_903904615.1 uncultured Acidimicrobiaceae bacterium
ATACCACCACGCTGTTGGCAGCGACCACTGTTGCGCCGACGATGAGGTCAATGAGATCTCCTGGTTGCACAACAGGCGCAGCCACTTCGGCGGGTAAGGCAATCACACGCCATCCATCGGGAATCACCACGGCGTCAGAAGTTGGAATGGTGAGCGAACGTGTGAGGGGCGTGTTGGCGGCGAGTGCGATACGGCTTCGTGTGTTGGGGGCCAATGTGCGAAGTGCATCCACTGCAATGAGTGCTTCGGGCAGTGCAACGGTGATGGTGTTGTTTGCGGTGAGTTCATCACCTGCGCGTACTTGTGTGGTGACCACCAATACCAAGGCCGATGTCGACCACGAGTTTCGTTCGCGCCGTGTGGCGACAACAGATTCGGCAACGAACCCTGCGGTGAGAACGCTGATGAAAACGATGGTGACGACTTGTGCACGTCGCTCGCGTTCAAGAATCGAAATGATGCGATGAACAAGCGAGGAGAACTGTTGACCCGCTGATACGAAGAATTGTTTTGCTCGGCTCATGGCACCTCTTTCGAGGGCTCATGTGTGCACGCGGCCTCGCTAGAGGGATTCTGTTCCGGTTCCCGTCCATGTGCTGTTGTAAGGATTGAATTTGATGGTCATCTCACTGTCGGGGCCACGAACATGGGTCCATCCGGTAACTGGATCATTTTTGATAACGGTCATCCCGTTTGCATCATGATGACTCCAGGTTCCAGTTGCTTGATCTTGCAAAAGGACCTGTGGACCATTTGGACCATTCATTGTGATGGTATGTGTATCTGAATTATGGCTGATGTGAATCATGTTTCCATCGCCGTTGTATCCAACGAATTCACCGTGCGTTGGAGAAAACAAATCGAAACTTCCGTGAGTACCTTCCACGGAGAGACGACCGGTCGTGGGATCAAAATCTGAGTTCAGCCAGGTGGGGTGGCTAATAGGTAACCCGAAACCTTGGTCGGGGTACGAAGTCAAATCAAACTGCTCGTTTCCTTCCGCGGCGTAGCTCTGATACAGGCTGTCTCCAAATCCATTCGGGTCGGAATGAAATCCGTGGTCGCCAGAGAAGCTTTGATCTTGGGTATATGACTGATTGTCGGTGTGGTCAAGGTCAAAATCATTTGATGACTCGAAGTCAAATATGCCGTCCTGCTGAGGCATGACTTGGTATCCCGAAGTTCCGTAGTCGTGGTCTATAAATCCGTCATCAAAACCTGAGGTGTATTGATCAGAAAACCCATCCATCCCTCCAAAATCATGGTGACCTGAATCAAAATCGCTTGCATCTACGTCGACTGCTCCACCAAAAAATGGAAGGACGGTTACCAAGATTATGAAGAACAAGATTGTCGGAAGAGCCCACATGAACATGAAGGTCGCACGTGGATTGTTCCTTACACCCGGAACGTACTCAAAGAATGAGTAAAACAAGAATCCGCCAAGCAGGGCACCCAGATAGCGACTATTGATAGGTGTTGCTACAAGAAAAAGCGGATACAGATAGAAAAATATTCCGCCAACTAATTGCTTTCCAGCACGTCCAATCAGGCGACCTAACGCGATCAATCCGCCGACGACAGGAATTAGTGACACAAGAATTGCCCCGAACGATCGGGGCCCCGAGTTCAGAAGCACGTAGAAGAAGGCAAAAAAGCTCGTGACTGCAAAGAAAAGCACTACGCCTGCAGCGCTGGATCCCGATCCGCAAACAATTGCATAAATGATTGCACCAGGAAGTAATCGTGGATTGACGCCTCTGTTATTGGCATTATTGGCCGTTGCGTAATGCATTATTCCCCCTTTTCATCACATCATAAATCCTATTTCGGGATGAGTAAATTGGTCCTATGCACTCAGCATTCTTGGGAACAAAACCATGGCCCGAAGCCAGGCTCGGCATGGATACTCCTCCGAGAATCTTCGATGCTGCAATTAGGGTTCTTTGTCAATTTGCAACTGTTACTCAAACCGCTTCGCGATCTGGAAATGCTGTGCGGCACATGGAAGAGCATTTTCGGTCTCTTACTTTTCCTCAACTGAACGATTTGCTCTACGCGGTGCGGATTGCACGTCACACTCATCCCAATTATCGAACGAATAACTTCTTTGAATTTCACAAGTTCTGTGTTTCATCCGGCGGAGACCCATTTTTTGATGCATGTGACTCAATTGAGCAAGACGCACTTGATGCAATTTTGGAAGTGGTATGGCGAAATCCAAATTCATTTCCGAGAACTAATGAGTTTCATTATGAACTCTTACAGCGGGCGGCTCTGTGTTGGAAGCAGGAATTCGATTTAACTGAATGGACTTTGGAAGAAATTCGAGATGAGTTGTCCACGCTTTCGTTTCATTTCGAGAATCTCAAAATAGATAGTGAAATGGCGTATCACGTTTGGTTGAATTTCGCATTTCGTCCAGCTCATCTTTTTCCGGGCGATCGCGCCACACCTGTTTCTCGAACCGAAATGAAGGATGTACGCAAAGCATTGCGTCGTGGACAGTGGCCCTCCCGGGTTGCAGAAGCATTTGATGCATATGCAAGTGACGTACAACGAGTTTTGCGCCATTTGGTTCTGTGGGGACGGAGAACGGGAACCTCTGGAATGGAGATGCCACAATTCTCTGGCGGTCAACCACCTCGAAAATAGGTATGTCGGGCTAACCGTCTCGCTTGTCCAATTCAAATTATGAGGAACCTACTGAGGCAACTCACCGAAGTAGAGGTCGATATCTATTTTCGGATCAAACCCAGACAATTACAAAACCCTCACACGAAACTCTCACGTTTCCGCTTCACCTCTGGGTGGCACGGATTCATTAGGGAGTTATTTCAAAATGCAGACAGGGATGTCGTACAAAGTCTCTATCAATTAGTCGGCTGACGATGAAGCGCTTGACGATGAGTCGCTAGAGCTGGAACTCGACGACGAATCAGATGATGACGACGAATCGCTAGAGGAAGAGGAAGAACTGGACGAGGCAGTACTAGACCCAGACTTGCCGCTGTCGGTCTTGTAGAACCCGCCACCCTTGAAGGTGATGCCAACGGGGAGGAATACCTTCTTGACGGGGCGCATGGTTCCGTCTACGGGGTGCATGGCTTCAGTGAGGGAGTCTTCAGAGAAATCCTGTTGCACCTCAATGGTTTCGCCGGTTTCCACGAACTTGTACACGTATGTCGGCATGGGGGGTGTCTCCGGGTTTGGCACTCTGGTCCTACGAGTGCCAAATGGTATCTGGCTAGCGTGGAAATCCATGAGAGCCCGCACCGCCGTTATTCCTGCTGCCGGGCTGGGCACCCGTTTTTATCCCATCACCAAAGCCGTTCCGAAAGAACTGCTGCCCATCTTCGATGTGCCGGCGCTTCAGCTGATTATCGATGAAGCAATTGGTGCTGGGTGCGATCACATTGTGTTGGTCTCCAGCCGCACGAAGCCAGGGCTTGAGGCATACATCGAACCATCGCCCGACGTTGTCGCAAAACTGCGCGACCAAGGACGAAACGATGTGGCCGACAGGCTCGCACGTATCGGGTCCGATGTGCGCGTGAGTGTCACGTACCAAGACAATCCGAAAGGTCTTGGTCATGCAGTGGGATGTGCGCGTGAGTTAGTGGGTAACGAACCATTCGCCGTGTTGTTGCCCGATGAACTGCGTGGAGACTCGGGCTTATTGCGTTTGCTGATTGATTCGTGTGAAGCAACAGGGAAGAGTGCCATTGAGTTGAAGCGTGTTCCGATGGATCAAGTGAGTGCGTACGGCGTTGTCACCGTGACCGACGGTTCGCCTGCAGATGGTCCGTTTGGAATTTGCGGTGTGGTGGAAAAACCAAAGAGGGAAGACGCACCCAGTGATCTCATCATTCTTGGTCGTTATGTTTTGACCGCCGAGATCTTCACGGACATTGATGCGTTGCAGCCTCATGCGAATGGCGAATACCAACTCACCGACGCATTGTTGGCACAAGGGTTGCGCAACGACCTGCTTGGTCATCTCACCACCACAAAGCGTTGGGACACGGGAACGCCAACGGGATGGTTAGAAGCCGTACTTGATGCAGCTGCAGCGCAACCGCAAACGAATCAGATGATGACAGAGTGGTTTAAGAAAAATCTCAGTTAGCGCTGATTAGTTATCGGCGCGACGAAACGCATTGTGTTCGTCTACGACAAAACCAAATTCATCGACGCGTGCGGCGTGTTGTTGTCCGGTGAGAAGTGATGTGTACTCCCACGAGAACTCGTCGTGGCGTGTGTAGCGCTGCGGGACGCTTTCCACTTCCAACGTTTCAACATCAATAGTGATGACATTTAAATCGGCGGCGTGCCCCACATGTAGTGGCAGGCGATGCGTGATGATGGAATTAGTGAATGGCGTGTTCACAAAGTCAATGTCCACACAGCCATCAAGCTCGGTGCGGTGTGCGCCGTTCATCTCGCCCCATCGCCCGTGACCATCGGTTGCCAACCACAGGTCGGGTTCTTCCATGTCGCGGAACAGCAACATTTGTTGCACCACCCACTGGGCCGATAACCGCACAATGGCTAACGCATTATCGGTATGCAACGAGATCTCTGCGGTCCACCCTTCGTTCTCCCAACGCAACGAAACACTGCTGGCAGGCGAACCATCCCATGCCTCCCAAGCCACGGAATGGCCTGCAGATGACGGGGGGCGGTAATTCGACATGTCATTAGGTCTATCGGCTGACAGTAGGTTGAGCGCATGACTCCTTTAGAAGAGGTACGGGAAATTGTGCTGGCGCAGTGTGCGCGAGGCCCCCTAATCACTCTTCCGGTGCGCGAGGCCCGTGGGTGTGTTCTTGCAACCACTGTTGTTGCCACTGAACCCGTGCCGCCATTCGCCAATACTGCCGTCGACGGTTATGCAGTTCGGTCCATCGATGTTCAGAACGTGCCTGTTGAGTTGGAAGTTATTGGTGAAGTAGCCGCAGGTGCAGTGTCGCCAGTAGCAGTACGTGCAGGAACCGCCATTCGCATAATGACGGGTGCTCCTATTCCCGACGGTTGCGACGCAGTGGTCATGGTGGAGGACACCGAACGAATTGCCGATCACGGCGTTCGCATTTTCAAAACTGCATCGTCGGGAGATGCCATCCGCGACGCAGGATCCGATGTCGCTGTTGGTGCCACAGTGTTCACGCCTGGCGTTGTTGTGACACCAATGGTGGAAGGTGTTCTTGCAAGCATCAACGCACAAAAGGTGTCGGTGTATTGGAAGCCACGCGTTGGCGTTATCTCTACTGGTGATGAATTAGTTGACGACGGATCTCCGTTGAAGCCTGGACAAATTCGTGAATCGAACCGCAAGATGTTGTTGCAGTTGGTGGAACAAAGTGGCGCGGAAGCAATTGACTTAGGAATTCTTCGTGACAACGAAGAAGAACTTGAGTCAGTTCTTTTGAAAGTGACAAGTCGCGGTGTTGTCGATGCGCTCATTACGAGTGGCGGCGTCAGCATGGGTGACTACGACGTTGTGAAAGCAGTGTTGGGTCGCATTGCCGACATGCGCTGGTTTCAAATTGCGATGAAACCCGCAAAGCCGTTTGCGTTTGGTGTCATGCC
>CAIVDG010000339.1 GCA_903904615.1 uncultured Acidimicrobiaceae bacterium
GCGAACGAACCCATGACCAACATTGTGTAGATGGCAAGGTACGCCATGGACGAAGACAAGCCATCGCTTCCACGATGCGATGCAGCCTCGACACCCACCAAGATGAAACCAGCATGGCTAATTGATGAATAGGCCAACATGCGCTTCACATTTGTCTGCACAACAGCCATTGTGGAGCCAACAAAAATTGTGAGAGTTGCAAGAACCCAGACCACTGGTCGCCAGTCGTCAACTCGAGTGATAAGTCCCGACATCAACAAGCGAAGCAGTGCAGCAAATGCGGCCACTTTGCCGGCAGACGCCATATATGACGTCACCGAAGTTGGTGCACCTTCATACACATCTGGAGTCCACACCTGGAACGGGGCGGCTGAGACTTTGAACCCGAGGCCCACAAGCAGCAGCCCGATTCCGATGAGGAGAAGTGCATCGTTATTGCCCGTGGTGAACTCTGCCGAGAGGCGATCGGAGATTCCTGAAATGCTGATGGCGCCCGTTGCCCCATAGACAAGTGCAATTCCGTACAACAAGAATGCAGAAGCAAATCCGCCAAGAATGAAGTACTTCAAGCCTGCTTCTTGGCTTTGTTCACGACGACGATCACTTGCTGCCATGAGATACAGGGACAAGCTCAAGATTTCAAGCCCCAGGAACATGACGATGAGATTGTTAGACGCCACCATCACTATTGCGCCGATAGATGAAGTAAGCAGCAGGGCATAACGCTCAAGAGAATCGCCATTTGCGTCGTCATGATGTGCAGACATCAACAACGAAGCGCATACCACCGCAACCAAGATGACAATGGTCGCAAACATGGAGAAACGATCTTCAACGATGGCGTTTCCAACCAAGTAAGAACCCTTGTTGTAATACAACTCGTTCCAGCGCACAGCAGATGAAATGAGTGCAACTACTGCTGTTGTAATGGTGAATGTTGGAGCTACCCACCGCGCGAGCGAACCAGCCAGTGTGCTGAGCAACAGCACGCATGTTCCACCCAAAAGAACAAGCAATGGAATCAGTTGACTCCACTGAATGTCAGGAGAAATGAGTCCTGCTGCGAACATCACTCGCCTCCCTCGTGGTCGGATTCAGAATGCGTAGAGGACCCATGAGTCGCACCGGCTGGCGCAACGTAATTGGAGTGCTTCTCGACGTGAGTAATCAAACGATCAACGGATGGTTCAATGCGTTCCAGCATCGGCTTTGGATACAAGCCAGTGAAACCAATGAGACCAATAAACACCAAGAGAAGAGCACCCTCTTTGAGCGTGATTTCTGGGAACGAAGAGTTCGCCTCGTCTGGTTCGCCATGGAAGACACGCTGGTAGGCCCACAACAAATACAAAGCCGCAAGAATGACACCTGTGGCAGCAACGATGGTCCACCAGCGGGCGGTTTCAAAAGACCCGATGAGTATTAGGAACTCTCCAACGAATCCGTTCAGGCCAGGTACGCCAATTGACGACAACATAACAACCATGAATGCCGCAGCGAATATTGGTGCTACAGATTGAATGCCCTTCAACTCTGCAATCACGCGAGTGTGACGACGTTCGTAGATCATTCCGACCAGCAAGAACAAGGCACCCGTAGAAACTCCGTGGTTCACCATTTGCATGACACCACCGGTGAGCGACTGGGATGTGATGGCGAATGTTCCGAGGACAATGAATCCGAGGTGAGCGACAGATGAGTACGCCACCAAGCGCTTCAAATCTTTCTGCATTGTTGCCGCAATTGCGCCGTACAGAATTCCGATCGTGGCAAGTGTGAGGAACACTGGTTTTGCCCACACTGTTGCTTCGGGAAACAGATACAAACCGAAACGCAGGAATCCGTATGTTCCCATCTTCAACAGAACGCCAGCAAGGATGACCGACCCACCTGTAGGTGCTTGCGTGTGTGCGTCAGGCAACCATGTGTGAAGCGGGAATACGGGCACTTTGACCGCGAATGCAATTGCGAACGACAGGAACAGCCAGCGCCCAGTGTTGGTGGAGAAACTTGCCTTCTCCGCAATGGTGACAAGGTCGAAAGTGAGATAACCAATGTCTCGACGTGCAAGAGCGGCTGTGGCCACAATGCCCACCAACATAAATGCTGACCCGAACATCGTGTACAAGAAGAACTTCGTTGCCGCATAAACGCGCTTGTCGTAGCCCCATCCACCAATGAGGAAATACATGGGGACCAGAACAATTTCGAAGAAGATGAAGAAGAGGAACAAGTCGAGGCTGAGGAAGCTTCCCATGACGCCTGCTTCAAGAAGCAAGATCCACGACATGTAACGCTTTTCATTGTGATGTGGATCAATTCCCAGAATGACCAGCGGGAACAAAATTCCGGTGAGTACAACAAGGAATAATGAAATACCATCGACGCCCAAGTGCCACGAGATTCCCCAGCGTGAAATCCAGTCGTGTTGAGACACAAACTGGAATCCGCCGTCATGAGTAGAGAACTGACCAAGCATCCACAACGACAATGCACCTGTGGCAACGCTGACCAATGCAGCAGTCAGCTTGATGTACTCCGGACGTCGGTTGCTGAGTAACGCGATAGCCACCGAACCCAAAAGCGGAAGCAGAATGAGCAGAGTTAAGACGGGGAACGAAGCAACCGTTTCCGATGTAGATGAACTTGCAAGAAGCGCAGAAAACGACATCAGAGAACTCCTCTCACGAGGAACCACGCCAGCATGAGCACCACGCCGATTCCGATGATGAGTGCATAGGAACGAACAAAGCCGGACTGAACACGACTGAGCAATCCACTAGCAGTGCGTACTTGCTGACCAACGCCAACCACTGCGCCGTCAACAACGGTTGCGTCGAATGCTGCAACTGCATCAAATGCTTTGTAACCAGGACCGCCAACGACTGCCGAGACAGCAGAGTCATAGCGCCATGCGTCGGCGAGAATCTGTGGCTCGATGGCCTTGAATTTGCCTTTCGCATACACGGCAATGGATGCAGCAATACCTGCGCTTGCAATGATGACTGCGAGGCCTAAGAGCAACCACTTGTTCTCGTACGCCCACGTTTTGTGAATGTCGGCTTCCGCATGATGCACAACTGGCTCAAGCCAATGCTCAAGCCAATGCGTCTCTTTCGAGAACGGCAACTGCATGACTCCACCCACAACGGACAAGCCCGCCAGAACCACAAGTGGCGTCAACATTGTCCACGGACTTTCGTGTGGAGTGTGATCACCGTGTGCACCGTGCTCTTCGGAATGATCGTGCCAACGAGCTTCGCCGTAGAACACCATGATGACCTGGCGAGTCATGTAGTACGCAGTGAGCAATGCTGTAACAACACCGATGACATACAGCGCACGGTTGTTGGCGAATGCATACAACAAGATTTCGTCTTTTGACCAGAAGCCAGCAAACGGTGGAACACCGGCAATAGCGAGCCAGCCAATGATGAACGTAAACCCAGTAATTGGCATGACCTTGCGCAACGCCCCCATGCGACGCATGTCTTGCTCGTGATGCATTCCGTGAATAACGGAACCAGAGCCCAAGAACAACAACGCCTTGAAGAACGCGTGTGTGACCATGTGGAAGATTGCAGCGACGTACGCACCAGATCCAATAGCCAAGAACATGAAGCCAAGCTGCGACACCGTTGAATACGCGAGCACCTTCTTAATGTCGGTTTGAGCAACTGCGATTGTGGCAGCAAACAAAGCGGTGAGCGCACCGACAGTGGCAATGACATCGCCCGCCCATGGGTAGGACGCATGGAGAACTGGTGCCATGCGTGTCAGCAAGAACACACCGGAGGTCACCATGGTTGCAGCGTGAATAAGTGCAGAGACTGGAGTTGGGCCTTCCATCGCATCGGGCAACCACAGATACAGCGGCAACTGTGCGCTCTTTCCGCAAGCACCAACGAACAACATAAGTGCAATACCTGTTGCTGTGACAGAGGCAAGACCACCGTTTTCGGCGGCGTGGTTGATTCCTTCGTACGACAATGTTCCAACGGCACTGAAGGCCATGAACATCGCGACCATCATTCCCCAGTCACCAACGCGGTTCGTGACGAATGCTTTCTTTCCAGCCGTGGCGGCGGAGTCACGTGTGTGCCAGAACGAGATGAGGAAATAGGAACATGCCCCCACGCCTTCCCAGCCCAGGAACGTGACCAGAAGGTTTTCGCCCAGCACCAACATCAACATGGAGAACACGAACAAGTTCAAGTACATGAAGAACTTGGGGAACTTTGGATCGCCGTGCATGTAACCAATGGCGTACAAGTGAATAAGCGAGCCGATTCCGGTGATGAACAAAGCCATGGTGATGCTGAGTGGATCAACAAGCCATGCCATGTCGATTTCTAAAGAACCAACGGGTACCCAGGAGAAAAGGGTGACCACACGGTGGCGCTCTTCTGTGGGCAATGACAGCAGCTCGAAATAGGTGAGAGCGACAACAACAAACGACGAAGCCGTCATCAGCGTTGCCAATACTCCAGCGTATGGCTCTCCGAGTTTGCGACCGAAGAGGACAATAAGGAGGAACCCTGTAAGTGGAAGGGCAGGAACAAGCCAGATGAGGTCCAACATGAGTTCGTTATCCCTTCAGCGCCGTCAGGTCGTCGGCGGTGAGGCCGTTTCGACGTCGCATGATTGCCACAACAATTCCAAGTCCCACAACTACTTCTGCCGCAGCAACCACCATGACGAAGAAGACAACAACTTGTCCGTTGATGTCATTCACAGCAGTAGCGAGAGTGACAAAGGTGAGGTTGACCGCATTCAACATAAGTTCAATACACATGAACATGACCAAGGGGTTACGGCGCACCATCACTCCGAATGTGCCAATGCCAAACAAAACGGCCGCCAGAATGAGGTACCACGTGTCGGTGGGCTGAATTGCAGCAATCATTGACGTCACTTCCCTGCTCCACTCGACTTCACGCGACGAGCCATTAGGACCGTTCCGATGACTGCGACCAAGAGAAGCACCGAAGTGAGTTCAAATGCAAAAACGTTGTCGCTGAAAATAGAACGTGCGAGTTGGCGAACGTTCTCATCGGGGTTCTCCACTGTGGTGGCGGCGATTCCGCTGCCACGACTCACCAAGACATCGTCGGCTGCAACGATGGCGGCGATGAGAATGCCCATGATGCCCAGGCCAATGATGGCGGCAAGAGGACGTTGCACCGTAATGGGTTCAATGTTGATGTCTTCTGTCTTGTCGACACCCAACAACATGATGACGAACAGAAAAAGAACCACGATTGCGCCGGCGTACACAATGACCTGAACAGCTGCCAGAAAATGTGCATTGTGAGACACGAACATGACAGCAATGCCGAACAAAGTAAGCACCAAGCTGAGTGCAGCATGAACCGGATTCGAGCGCGTGATGACACCGAGCGCTCCGCCCAGCACCATGGCAGCGGCCAATACAAAGACCACCAGTTCCATTAGTGGTCCTCTCCGTCCGATGCATCGCGAACATCTTGCGTTGGTTCAGGAGTACGAACTCCGTATCCCAACTCGCCACTCCACGACACCACACCTTCAAAAGTTGCATCTCCGGCAGGTGCAGTTGCACGCATCCAGCCAGAAGTGTTGAGGTCTTCTCCCTCACGCCAGTCTTCCCACGGCATGTGCTGAGGTTTGCCATCGTCTCCGACAAGAAGTTCCGACTTGGTGTAGATGGCATCGCGACGATTGGTGAAGGAGAATTCAAACAATTTTGTTTCAGTAATGGCCTCTGTAGGACACGCCTCGACGCACAAGTCGCAGTGGATGCAACGCAAGTAGTTGATCTCGTAGACAAACCCGAATCGCTCACCCGGAGATGTTGGATTGTCGGGATCGTTGTCGGCACCACGAACGTAGATGCACTTTGCCGGACACACACCAGCGCACAGCTCGCAACCAATGCACTTCTCCATACCGTCTTCATAACGGTTCAGAACGTGGCGGCCGTGCAGACGCTCTGGCTTCTCGATCTTCTCGTCGTGCTCGTCACGGTTCTTGCGCTTAAAGACGCGACCGCCCGAGTATTCCGTTGTGACCTTGTTCTTTGCACCATGCTGACGCATAGTGACGAGGAATCCACCGAAGTAACCCATTAGAAGCTCGCTCCGTTCTTCTCGCGATTGCGTCGGCTGACTAC
>CAIVDG010000340.1 GCA_903904615.1 uncultured Acidimicrobiaceae bacterium
ATGTGGTTACACATGGAAATGGTTGATGACGTCAAAGGAATTCGGGGTGCATCGAAGGACATTGCTGATGCAGCCGAAGATCTTGCTGAAACAGGTTCAACGCTGCTGTACATCTTGATTGCTGCGAGCGTTCTGCGATGGATTCCTTCTCGCTGGTGGCGCCTGAGCCACAAGGCGTTGATTCTCCCGTATGCATTTGCAAGTTGGCACTTCTACACAGCAACAAAACCGTATGCAAACAATTCACTATGGGGTTGGTGGTTTACCACCTTCATGATTGTTGGTGTTGCGGCATGGGTATACCGAGTGATGTGGCGCGACACGGTACGCAAAGGGGAACTTCACCGTGTGGCCAATCTTCACCATTCAGGACACTCACTCACTGTTGAACTTGAACCACTTGGCACTCCACTTCAGTACACCGCAGGTCAATTCGCATTTCTGAAAGTAGGAAAGAGAGGTCTTCGTGAACCACATCCGTTCACAATTGCTTCACATCCCACAGAGAATGTCTTGCGGTTCGTTATTAAAGATTTAGGAGACTGGACTCAGCGCGTAGGAGAAAAACTTCGCGTGAATGACAGAGTCACCGTAGAGGGGCCGTATGGAAAATTGCCGCTCTTTCCTTCGCGCAATGCAGACGAGATCATTTGGATTGCTGGTGGAGTGGGGATAACGCCCTTCTTAGGAGCAGCAACAACTCTTTCCTCTCGTAACGCGCCGCGACCGCATCTGTTCTATTGCGTGCGGTCACGAGACGAGGCACCAGGGCTAAATGAACTAGAGGAGGCGCATCGCCATGGTCGCATTCATCTTCACGTTCATTCCTCTGCTGAGGGAAACAGGCTGCGGCGCGAAGATATATCTGCTATTTCCCGCGGTGGAGACCTCTCGCACTCTCATGTGGTGATGTGCGGCCCGAACCCACTTATTACAGACATGCGTTCAGCTGTTCGCTCGATGGGTGTTCGGCATGTTCATGTAGAGGCATTCGACATTCGAACAGGAGTCGGTCCAGATTTATCCCGCGAGATTGATTCCCTCACAAGGACAGTCACAATTCGAGACATCGGGCAGAAACTCTCTCGAACCATTCCTTCTGACTAACTAGACAGCGGTAGTGAGTGCGTCGTATTCATATACCCAGTCAAGAATCGACATTCCTGGTGGGCTGATTGAGAAAATCAAGTCTCGGTCTATTTGTTCCTGACCATCAACCATGTGAAATAGGTCCCTATTCATAAATGATGAGTTTTGAACCTGCGCAGTGCGACCCCGACGCGCATCTTCATATCTACGTAATGCATCAGCTGCGTCACTGGTGTTTACATCTGACAGACAGCGTGCGAGAACTACGGCATCTTCTATGGCTTGGCACGAACCTTGCGCCATAAACGGAAGCATAGGGTGACATGCATCGCCGAGCAGTGTGGTTGTACCTATTCCCCACTGTTCCAATGGTTCACGGTCGAACAACGCCCACCGAAACACTGGTTCTTCAACTCTCTCAAGTAGCGAGAGAAATTCCGGAGACCATCCTTCAAATCGTGAATGCAGATCTTCCAACGTTCCCTGTTCAGTCCATGATTCGATTTCCCAAGATTCCTCAGGAGAAATGCAAACAAGATTGAGGTGGCTTCGACTCCGGCCAATGAAATAGCTCACAACATGGCGGTCCGGCCCCATGCGGTTAGTCACATCAATCGGCAGATCATCAACAGCGCTACGCGGGACTAATGCGCGATAGGCCGCCGACCCACTAAATCGTGGCCTATCAATTCCGCCAACGCACGGCCGCACTACAGAATGGATCCCATCTGCGCCAATCACAATGTCAAATGACTGAGATGAACCGTCTGCGAAAATTACTTCAGACGATGCATCGCTCGGCTTAACTGAAACAACATGCGTTGAAAACTTCAGCGCCACATTCAAGCAAGTAGCGACAGCGTTACCCAGAATCTCTACTAACTCATTACGTGCCACGTTTGCAAGCGGTACTTGATGTTGAGACAAGAAGCTTTCATCAAGTTCTGTTGCTCTAATAATGGAATCATCTTCCCAGCGGCGAAGTATTACTCGATGTGGATTCACCGATATCTCTGAATATGCCGCACCGAGGCCTAGTGAATGCAAGAGCCGTCCAGCATTAGGACTAATTTGCACACCGGCACCAATTTCTCGGATGCCTGCAGAGCGTTCAAAGACCGTCACATCATGAGAATGTTGCGACAGCGCAAGAGCTGTAGTGAGCCCGCCTATTCCGCCGCCAACAATTGCAATTTTCATAACTATGCGTCAGCTAGTAGGACCGCGCCGTATTTATCTAGCGATTGATTTGATGCAACAAGATGTTGTGCAGAACCTTGACTATCTCTAAAGCAGCGTTGCAGTGGACTTGAATTAAACAATGCACCAGCACCAGCAAAACTCATAAGGCGTGAAATTGCAGCAACTGCGGTCTCCGTGCAGTAGGCGGTCATAGCGGTCACAGCGGCTTCCTGCCGTGCATTGAACTCAGCGCCATGTTCCATTGCATTGTCAACTTCTGCGAGGGTGGCAAGCGCGTGTGCTTGCACAGACTTCAGTTGTTGACTACTGCGACCGAGTTCATATTGAAATGCACCACGATCTGCAAGGCGACCATCGAAACCACGTGACTTACCCCGCGCATACACAACTAACTCGTCAATGAATCGCGTGCATGCACCAAAAGTAAATCCAAGGTTCTCACCAGCTACAAAGACTGGGTAATTCAATCCAAAAATCGCACCACCACGCTTTGGTGGCTCCATTGGATCAACTGTCAAAGCCGTTGGAACAAATACATCTTTCGCGGTGATGGAAACACTTCCGGTTCCCTTCAACGCCATAACATTCCAATCGCCGTGCACTGTGGCTTCTGCAGTACGAATGACCGCAAGAGTGACAGTTGGCTGGTCCGATGCTTCGATTGCAGTCAACATTGCCCAATCGGCATGACGAACTCCACTTGCATAATTCCACGTGCCGTTGACCAATACTCCACCCTCTACGCGAGTAAATGTTCCAGTCGGCGATGCCACAGCTGCGAGAAATGGCGATGGGTCTGCGCCAAATAACAAGTCAACACCCTCTTCACTGAGGCGTGACCCAGCGGCTGCCGCTGCACCTGCGTGATTAAAACCAGTCCATGCTGCAGTTGCGTTTGAGTAACTCAATGCGGTGAAATAGCGGCATTGGTCCGCCAATAACAACCGGTCGCCACCAGCTTCAAGAGGCGCCTTAATCATCGGTACGCGAATCTGACGCATGAGGTCAACTAATGCTGGCGGAGCATCACCTAGTTCTTCAGACTCTGCAGCAGTTGCATCGAATTGCGAATGCAACTCAGAGATTTCGCTGACTAACTGTTCGATTGGACGCGCCTTGTGGTTACTTGCACGTGACGTTGTCATTGTCATCAGAAAACTCCTTCATAACTGCCACCATCAAGTTGCAGATTTTGACCGCTGATATATCCAGCTTGTGCTGAACAAAGAAATGCAAAAGCATCACCAAATTCATCGGGACGACCCAAGCGACGTGCCTTGATTGATGCAATCTGTTGCGCTCGTGCCTCTTCGTATGTGATGCCGAGCATCTTCATTGCAACGTGAGCCATCTGTTCTTGACGAGCAGTGTCAAAACGTTCGGGCAACAATTGGTTTACTGTGACGTTGAATTGCGCAAGATCCTTTGATAGGCCTTTCAAGACTCCTGTAAGTCCCAAACGTGTTCCATGCGACAAACTCATCAACGAATTAGGTGACTTAACCATTGCTGAGCTCACTGCAATAATTCGACCAAATCCACGCTCTTTCATGCCAGGAACAACACGCTGCACAAGACCTAACGGCCCAGTAAGTGCTTGCAGCACCGCAGAGTTCCAATCATTGACTTCAATGTCAAGAAAACTTTTGGGTGATGGCCCTTGACCGTTCAGCAAGAGAATGTCTGGCGCTGGGCACGTTGCCATTAGTTCGTCTTGCACACTTGAAGTTGCTGAATCACCCACAACTCCAATTGCTTCAACGCCATAACGCGACGCCAGTTCTGCAACCGCAACATCAACATCTACTTGATTGCGTCCATTGATGACAACATTGACTCCTTCACGCGCAATGCTTTCTGCACATGCACGTCCGAGTCCCTTACTTGAGCCTGCAAGGATTGCCCACTTCCCCTTTATCCCAAGATCCATGGCGTTACATCAATCCACTTGCTTCGCGAGCAGCAGCAATAGCAGGAAGGTCGGACGGGTTAAAAAATTCTTCAGGCGGATCTTTGGGTCCCCACACTGAGAATCCAGCTGGACCATCTTCACCTTCCCAGTCGAGGCGACGATGCACTTGATCCCACACTTCCTCATCAACAATTTGATCCATGTCTGAGAAGAACTCAAACATATTTCCTGATGGATCACGCAAATACCAGAACACATTGGCTCCGAGATTGTGTCGACCGACCCCGATAATGCTGGACACGCGTTTGTCTTTCAGCACATTTGAACCGGCAAGACCCACAGCATCAATGTCATCTACCTCTACTGCGTAATGATTGAGATACGAGGTAGGGCCCGGCTGAATCATCAAGTTGTGATGATCGGACTCAACACGCATGAATGTTGCGAAACCTTTCATGATTTGGTCTGAGATGCGGTAACCCAAAACATTGGAATAAAAATCAACTGCTTTATCTAGAAATGGCGTTCCGAGAACAACATGCCCGACGCGACGAACAACTGGCATTTCTGTGTGCAACACAGCATCTGCGCGGGTGTTGACGCGTGTCCGTTCACCCGGGCCGTTGAATGCGCGTGTCTGAGTTGGCGTCAAAGAATGTGGCAAACCCACATCAATGACAATTGTGTGGCCAAAGATTGGGTCTGTACAACGCAATGTGGTGCTGTCACCCGTAGATGCAATTCCCGCGTCAGCCAACCGCTTTGTGATGGCGGCAATATCGGCTTCTGTGTCACAACTGAGATGCATTAACGACAGGTGGCGGTATGTACCTTCCTGTATTTGCATCTGCACGGGACGGTCTGGGGTGCCGAGCACGCCGTCAGATGTTGCACTCATTCCGTGCTCTAACCAAAAGTCGAAGAGTTCCTGCGGATTCGCCACCGAAAGTTGAATATCTAAAAGACCGTTTAGTGCCATGCCAAAATAGTACGACATCAAACTATTTGACGTCAAATTATCTGCCTAGAATGTGGCTATGAAAATTGGGAAATACGTAGACGAGACAGTGGCGACCTGGCAGCAACAAAGACC
>CAIVDG010000341.1 GCA_903904615.1 uncultured Acidimicrobiaceae bacterium
CACAGCAAGCGTTAATGAAGTTTGCACGCCCAGAAGTGTTTCCGTATGCGCGCTTCACCATTACGGGAACCGAGAACATTCCGCGCGATAGTGCCGCAATTTTGTGTGGCAACCATCGCAGCTACTTTGACATTGCCGCTGTATCTCTTGCGGTGGCAAAGACAGGGCGTGCGGTTCGCTTTCTTGGGAAGAAAGAAGTCTTCGATGCGCCAGTCATTGGACCAATGGCTACTGCGCTTGGTGGCATTCGCGTAGAGCGCGGAACAGGTAGCGATGAACCATTGCGTGCTGCAACAGAATCTTTGGAAGCAGGCGACTTGGTGGCCATCATGCCGCAAGGAACAATTCCTCGTGGTCGCGCATTCTTTGACCCCGTCTTGAAGGGCCGTTGGGGTGCTGCGCGACTCGCTGCTCAAACGCAAGCGCCGGTAATTCCCATTGGTATTTGGGGTACAGAAAAAGTGTGGCCACGTAATGCAAAGTTGCCGAACATCACCAATGTGACATCACCGCCAGAAATCATCATCACCGTTGGTGCGCCCGTCACATTGAGCTACACCGACCCCGATGCAGATACGCAAGCAATCATGGATGCCATTAGTGCTTTGCTGCCGCCCGAAGGACGCGAATATCGCGAGCCCACGGAAGACGAACTTCGTCGGAGTTATCCATCGAACTACGCAGGTGACCCGAACGCCGAAGACGAACGGCGCCCAGGCACCGATTAGTTACTTGGCGTTTGCCACCTTTTGGCGAACGATGTTTAATGCGCTTCCGGCCTTGAACCATTCCACTTGCTCGGGGCTAAACGTGTGCTTTGCCTCGAAGTCAACGGTGCTTCCATCGGCCTTTGTGATGCGGCACTTCATTGGCTGATCGGGAACTGGCGGAAGATTCAGCACGCTGATCTTGTCGGTTTCCTCGATGAGGTCGTAGGTGCTTGGGTCGGCGAATGTCAAAGGAACAAGCCCCTGCTTCTTCAAGTTTGTCTCGTGAATACGCGCAAACGAACGAGCGAAGATGACGACGCCACCACGGAATCGTGGCTCCATGGCGGCGTGCTCACGTGATGAACCTTCGCCGTAGTTCTGGTCACCAATCGCACACCAGCGAATGCCGGCCTCGCTGTAACGCTTGGCAACGTCTGGATAGCTGCGACGACCACCATCGGTGATGTCGAGACCTTCGCCTACTGCGCCACCAAATGCGTTGACTGCACCGATGAACAAGTTGCCAGAGATGTTCTCGAGGTGACCGCGGTAGGTGAGCCACTTACCTGCAGCAGAAATGTGGTCGGTGGTGCACTTGCCTTGAGCCTTCATGAGGATGGGAAGTTCTAGGTAGTCGTTTCCGTCCCACGCGTTGAACGGCTGCAACAACTGCAAACGGTCAGACGTTGGGCTTACTTCAACAACAACACCACTTCCATTCGCTGGAGGCGCAGTGAAAGTGTCGACGCCTGGGTCATAGCCGTTGTCGGGAAGAATGTCGCCCTGTGGTGCATCGAGTTTCACCTGCGTACCGTCGGGAGCGGTAATGGTGTCGACCATTGGGTCGAAATCGAGACGGCCAGACAATGCAATTGCCATCACGGTGTCGGGGCTAGTGACAAACGACAGTGTGTTTGCTGAACCATCGGCACGCTTCGGGAAGTTGCGGTTGAAGGAGTTCACAATGCTGTTGGGCTTTGCTGTTTTATCTGCAGCTCGTTCCCACTGACCAATGCAGGGTCCGCATGCGTTAGCAAGAACAGTTGCGCCGATTGCTTCAAGATCTGCAAGAAGACCGTCGCGTTCAATCGTGGCGCGAATTTGCTCACTTCCTGGAGAGATAAGAAGTTCGGTCTTTGCCTTCAGTCCCTTTGCTGCTGCCTGACGAGCAATTGACGCTGCACGTGTGATGTCTTCGTACGAAGAGTTGGTGCAAGAACCAATGAGAGCTGCTGACACTTCAAGTGGCCATTCGTTCTCGCGTGCTGCTGCACCCACTCCGTTTGCACCAATTTTGTGTGCGCGGTCGGGGGAGTGCGGGCCGTTGATGAGTGGAGTGAGCTTCGACAAATCAATTTCAATGACTTGGTCGTACTGCGCGCCGTCGTCGGGGCGAAGTTCTGCCGCAACTTTGTCGGCTGCTGCAGCAATTGCTTCGCGGCCTGTTGCACTGAGGTACTCGCTCATGTTCTTGTCGTAACCGAAGACAGAACACGTTGCACCAATCTCGGCACCCATGTTGCAGATGGTTGCTTTGCCTGTTGCGGAAATTGTGTCGGCGCCTGGTCCGAAGTATTCGGCAATTGCACCTGTGCCGCCTTCAACGGTGAGCTGACGTGCTACTTCGAGAATGACGTCTTTTGGACTTGCCCAGCCACTGAGTGTTCCGGTGAGTTTGATGCCGATGACTTTTGGCCAACGAACGTTGAATGGGAATCCGGTCATGACGTCGACTGCGTCTGCACCGCCAACACCAATTGCCACCATTCCGAGACCACCAGCGTTTGGTGTGTGGCTGTCGGTACCAATCATCATTCCGCCAGGGAATGCGTAGTTCTCAAGAACAACTTGGTGGATGATTCCGCTGCCGGGTCCCCAGAAACCAACGCCGTACTTGGCGCTCACGGAGCGCAAGAAGTCATACACCTCGCGGTTGGTGTCGTTCGCGTCGCGCAAGTCCAACTTGGCGCCCACCTTCGCAAGGATGAGGTGATCACAGTGAACAGTGGAGGGAACTGCAGTTGTGGGAAGACCAGCGGTCATGAACTGCAGTAATGCCATCTGCGCTGTTGCGTCTTGCATGGCTACGCGGTCGGGGTTGAAGTCTGCATAGCTGCGACCGCGCTCCATTTCCTGGGTCTTTGGATCGACCAGGTGATTGATGAGAATTTTCTCCGCAAGGGTGAGGGGGCGGCCCAGGCGCTCGCGTCCAAGGTTTGCGTTAGCAACCAGGCGCGAATACACGCCCTCAACAAGTTCGATGGGGGTTCCAGCAGTCACGGCCATGGGGCTACCTTTCCTTCAGCAAGCAATGGGCTTGCTTTTTGTCTCTGTGTATACAACTCTAATACAAGTGCGCACCATCCGCTATCACCAAATCGCCGAGGAACTCCGCGGCCGAATCCTGTCGGGCGCCTACGCCTCAGGGCGCATCATGCCGAGTGAGTCGGAGCTTTCCACCGAGTTCGATGTCAGTCGCGTCACTATTCGTAAGGCATTAGAGATTCTGCGCGACGACGGACTTGTGGATTCGCGCCAAGGCTTCGGGTGGTTTGTGGCGGGGGAGACCGTGCGTCAGCCGTTGGCTCGATTGTCCACCATTGAAGAACAAATGCGTGACTCTGGGGCTGCACCAGAACGCCGTGTTCTTGAGTTTGCATTTGAAAAGGCGCCGAAAGATGTTGCCGCCGCGCTCGGTACTCAACATGTGCTTCGCGTGCGTCGCGTGAATCTTGCAGATGGTGAACCATTCGCCATTGTCACGGTGTGGTGTCCCGCCGACTTGGGACAACACTTGTCGCGCGCCGATGTTGAACGTTCACCGTTCTATGAATTGTTAGATGTGCCGTTAGCCGGTGCTACGCAAACCATTGGCGCAGACGCAGCCACATCGGAAGAGTCGCAATTGCTGAATGTGCCTGTTGGATCACCGGTGTTGAGATGTTTGCGAACCACCACAAGTGTTGATGGCAAAACAGTGCTGTTTTCTCGACACGTGTTTCCTGCACATCGCACTGAGTTTGTAGTGGACCTGCCGTTTGTTGATCAGTCCATCGCACCAAGCGGGCTCCGTCTCGTTGACTAACCCATAGCTCAACTTAGTGGGTTAAGCGCAGACGCAATTCGTTTCACAAATGGGTCGACAGCAATGTTTGCAAACTCCAAATCGTATGGATCGAATGAGTTCTCCGAAAGTCTCTGGTACATGGAACTGAGAATCCGCTTGATGCTCATTGTCGATGAGTCGCCTGCACTTCTCAGGCGATCAAGGTAAGACTCAACTTCTTCCGGATTGAGTAAGTAAAGGCCAATCACTGATCCCCTGGGAAACTGTCGCCGGAGCTCCGCCTCAATAGTCGCTAGTTCAGAAGTGGCGCTCTCGATGATGGATGCACGGCGAAGATGTAAATGCAACACTGGCCGAGCGGTTCTCGCCATAGCTTCGCGGTTTGCCAAGAATTCTTGCTGTGGCAATTGTCTAAGCGCATCCAGGCCTGTTTCCAGCAACTGAGCTACAGTCTCAGTGTCTACTTTGTACCTAGAGGCGAGATTCTCGATGGTTTCGTCTGGCGTCAGTAACCCTGCGGCTCGGTACGGGTCTATGTGATTGTTTCTGTTGGTCGGTGATTCTTTGTTTATCGCGACATCTTCATCTTCGTAATCGAATATCTGTGGGGACTGCAGGCGAATGTTCATTACGGTCTTGTTCTCATCACTTGCAGTCTCACGAGGAGTTGTACGCAGTTGCTGAGGTTCGGTATTCATTCCCCTGGAGGCAAGGAGGGACGACCGCCCTAGTACGGCCGTTGCGAATGCCGTCGTGCCGGTCATGGTCCAATCTTCCTGCTGGGCAATTTGACCGTAGAGGACCGCGACTACTCCGATCGTCGCCAGAAAATCGATGTATCTGGGAGACCTTTCCCAATTCTGAACAAATCGGAGGAGCGTGATGGAGCGAAGTTGGGGGATTTCTTCAAGAGCGCGGGTCAGCGATAGGTATCCGAGGCCGGCAAACACGAGACACCCGATTGTCGAAAATGTGAGAATTCCCCTAATTCCGCCATCACTCCAGCCGCTGTTGCTGTTTGCCCATTCCATCTCATATCTTCCTGGGGTGCTGCTCCACGAGACCATGTAGAAGCAAACGGCAAAGCCCATCCAGGTAAAGAAGGACCATGCGAGTCGCATCGGATTCAACATCTCGTCAGTCTTGCAGGGACATGGATGTTGCGCTGTCGTTGCTTAGGTGGTTGCAGGACGAGTCAGTCGTAGGCGGGGATCGCGAGGCAAGGACCTGCCAGCGCTGGCGGGGGCGGTTGCCGTTTGTTGATCAGTCCATCGCACCAAGCGGTTTGCGTTTGGTGGATTAAGCCAAGAACTGTTTTTGCCAGCCGTCAAGATCTTTCGAAAGACCTGCTGTCATTGCACCTAGCATTTCTGCACGTAATCGCTTTTTGCTGTGCGCGTGTGCAGTCATGTTGAGGGCGTTGTACGACTCGGCCAATTGGATGGCAGTGGTCAGTAGCTCTGATTCATCGACTACAAGGTCCAGCACTCCGTTTTCCACTGCGTTGTCGGGGGTGAAAGCTTCTGCAAGCACAACTGCACGAGTGAGTGCTGCTGGTGTCACGCGGTGACGAAGAATTTCAATGGTGGAAAATGGCATTGTCATTCCGATTGCCACTTCGTTTGCTGCGTACTTGTAGTTGCCCTTAACGCCAATGCGGTAGTCACCACTGAGCATGAGGAAAATTCCCATTGCAATGGCATGCCCGGGGCACGCAACAACAACGGGTGTAGGAAAACTCAACAAACGCATGGACAACTGAAGTCCACCATTCAGCATGTCGACTGCTGGCTGACCACTTGCTGCCAACGTCTTCAGATCGAAGCCGGCAGAAAGGATTCCTGTTCGGCCCGTGAGCACTACAGGAACACCGTCGGCTTCTGCAGCATCGAGCGCGGCGTGAACACCTGCTTGTAAAGCGAGCGACACCGCATTTGCTTTTCCGTCATCCATTGTGATGACGCCGACACCGCCGTGTCGTGCGTACGTCACGATGTCGGCCATGTGATTACCACTTATCCCAGTGAAGAACCTTGCTCAGTGGCTCGCGCTTTGCAGGCTTGAAGTCTGTGCCGATTGTGTAGGCAATTGGGAACAGGCCACCTTGCGTCACTTTTTCGTAAGGAATGCCGAGAAGTGCAG
>CAIVDG010000342.1 GCA_903904615.1 uncultured Acidimicrobiaceae bacterium
GGCGTATTGGGCACCAAAGTCGACCACTAAAACAACATCGTGATTCTGTGTGACTTGTGCTCCCATGATTTGTTCCACCCTAGTTGGCGTGTGACGATGGAGGTATGCCCCGACTTGCCACAACTGCGTGTGCCGTTCTTCTCACACTCTCCCCCTTCGGACTCTCAGCAGTACATGCAGCCGATTCTCCTGACACAACACTTCCTCCTTCGCCAGATTCAACATTTGTGTACGACCTAGAGAATGAGCCATCGAACTGCATCGGATTTCTTCCGAAACCTGGATGCGGAAAGAAACCGCAACAGGCCGGCGACCGTGGTGGTTCGCTGCAGTACCTCACTTTCGGAATCATGATTCTTGGCGTGGGGACTATTGGCACGGTTCTGGTGCGAAATGTCATCAAGCGTGACCGAGCAATGGCCGAACGGTTGAAGGACTCACAGGAGTAGACCTGTCTCGCCCACTACCGTTGTCGCGTGGGCGTTTTCTACATACTTGTCAGTGGCGCCGCATTTGGTTTGTTGCCATGGTTTGCTCGTGTCGCCTATAACCACGGTGCAGAACCGTTTGGCATGCTTGCCGCACGGTTTGTTTTTGCATCGGCCGTCATGGTTCTCATTCGATACACAAAGAAACGACGTGAGCCACGCCCCGAGAGGAAACTTGAACTTTCGTTGTTTCTTCTCGGTGCCGTTGGCTATGCGCCCCAGGCAAGCTTTTTCTTCTTCGGCGTCGACCGCATAGACATCAGCCTTGCCACCGTCATCTTCTATTCATACCCCGTGTTTGTCGTACTGGCGAGCTGGGCAGTATTCCGCCACGCGCCGTCATCACGCACTGTGGTGTGTCTCGCTGTTGCTGTTGCCGGAACTGCACTTACCGCAGGTCAAGTTCAAGCGGGATCGTGGATTGGTGTTGCGTTAATGCTGGCCGCTGCCTTGTGGTACTCCGGTTACATCTTGGTGAGCAGCAAGATTGTTCAGAAATCTGGAGCCTTCATTTCTTTGACCTATGTGATGGTGGGTGCCGCAGTTGCACACATAATCATTTATCTTGCGACACAACCCGACATGCCGTCGGACAACACTGGTTGGATTGCCATCTTCGCGGCATCAATGATTTCCACCATTTTGGCAATGGGGTTCTTCTTCGCAGGAGTATCACGTATTGGTGCGGGTGAAGCGGCAGTTCTCAGCACTATTGAGCCAGTGGTCTCCATCGCAATTGGCGTCACTGTCTTGAATGAACAACTCACCATGCCGCGCTTTCTGGGCGCACTACTTGTATTGGTGAGTGTGGCGGCTTTGGCTCAGTTGTCGCGAGCCGACACGAAGTAGAACTCAAGCGCAGACAACATTTCTGCGTACGTGTTCTCTGTGCGCTCGGCACGCGATGTTTCCCACCACGTAATTCGCATGGCAAGCACGGTGAGGAATGCAAGTACGGCTGCGTCGGTGAGAGCAACGTGGCTGAGCGACCATGGTTCAGCAAATGCATGACCGGGATTGGTCTGCCAGAACCACAAGAAGTTGGCACTGCTCTGCTGATTCTGCAAGTACAGCGAGAAGGGCCCAATGACCTGCGACAATGCCAGCCATGTAAGAAGAATGGGAAGGAACAATGCGCCAGCGCGAATGACCAGCAATAAACGCGGTGTTTCAGATTTGAACGGAAGAATCTGCTCTACATTCACACGCGACCATTCGCGTTGATTGCGATTGCTGCGCAGATCGTCGACAAAGACACGCGCGCTCGCACCGAGAGAGTTTGTTTGCTTGGAGACTGTGAGCCATTTATCAACTGAGTTGACAGCGTCTTCATGAGCTTGTGCGGACATTGGCATATGAACTCCTAACGAGTGCAATCTTCAGTAAGCGGCGGACCGCTGAACAACAAATACACGACCATGAGATAAGACCCAGCGCTACCAACAGTTGTGTCTATTCCGTTGACCCGCACAGAGCGAGCTCCACCGGTGCGCATTTCCACTTGCTGAAGCAATGGAGTAGAGGCGCGTAGTGCGGGAAGCAGGGACCTGGCACGACCGTCGCCTGCGCCAGGAGATTCACTGCCAGAGAATCCGCCCATCACAATGACAAGGCCGGGCTTTGATGAGTCGGGCGACCATCCACGCTTTGCAATCTCTGACGCAACTGCGGTTTCAACTTGAGATCCACCTCCGCGAACATTTCCGGGAACACGAACGGCAAACTCGGCGCAACTCAACTGGAAGGTCTTTGGCGCCGTAGTAGCTGACGGGCCCGATGGGGACGACGCCGTAATGACTGCTGACCCAAGGCCCACCACCATCAACGCAAGGAACAGGTCGGCGTAGATCCAGCCTGCTCCGTCCTCGCCAGAGCCGCCCTTTTTGCCAAACCCGAAACGTCTAGCCACGGATATGGCCCTGACGTTGGAGGAGCGGAAGGCCGATGAACACGGTGAGAACACTAATTGTGTGTGGCGGTACTGGCCCGATGTGACAGCGTTGTGCTCTCAGGTTTTTGTTCACTATCTAAGAGTAGTCTGTGACTGTCCGTGAACAGCCATGTCTCAGGAATCAGGTCTACTCAAGGAAAAAGTAATGGCCACTGCACAAAAGAAAACTGAATCTCCCAAGCCCAAACGTCGTTCACCCATCACGCGCGCAGAAGGTGAACGCAGGCTCATTGCGGCCGCCACGGAACTCATTCAAAAACGTCCCTATTCAGAAGTTGGCGTGCGCGATATCGCGGAGCTGGCCGATGTGAACCACGGATTCGTTCACACATGGTTTGGTTCGAAGAATGACCTTTTACTTGCCGTCGTGCGACAACAATTTCAAGAATTGGCCAATGCAGTTCGATCTGCACAGCCTGGCCAACCAGCCCTGCTCTTCAATGACCCACATGTAGTTGCCATTATTCGGCTTGTGTTGTGGCTAGATCTTGAAGGCGTGAACACGGGCAACTTGTTCCAGGACATGCCGATTCTCGATGCGCTCACTGCTCGATATGTGGAAGTGGAAAAGATTGACCCCTCCATCGCACGAGCTGCTGCAATTCAAGCAATCTCTATCGGACTAGGCGCCGGAACATTCGCCCCCATCCTCGGCATGGAATCAGCCGAGGACACCATTCCCATCATGGACCTATGGCGCCATGTTGTGGGGTTGTTGAGCAAGTACCCGCCCGCATAACCTGACGGGTGCTGGGCAACCCGTTCAGCAAAAAACACCCCTTGCAGGGTTTGGGTGAAAGTCCCGACCGGCGGTTATAGCCCGCGAACCCCACGGCTTCGGCTGTGGGGCCGACTCAGTGAAATTCTGAGGCCGACGGTAAGAGTCCGGATGGGAGCAAGGACACAACATGACAGACCACCAGGCGCTCATGCGCCGTGCCATGCATATGGCTCAGACAGCGCGTCTCAACGCGCGTCCGAACCCATGGGTGGGTGCTGTTGTTGTGTGCGCCGATGGCCGCATCTTTGAAGGAGCCACGCAACCTCCAGGTGGGCCTCACGCCGAGATTGTTGCTCTCCAAAATGCCACAACTGCCGGAGCAAGCACTTCTGGCGCAACGCTGTATTCCACCCTTGAGCCGTGCAATCACACCGGCCGCACCGGACCATGTACAGAAGCAATCATTTCTGCTGGCGTTGCACACGTTGTTGTGGGAATTACTGATCCCGATTCTCTTGTTGCTGGTACCGGAATTGCGCGACTGCGTGAAGCGGGCATCATTGTCACCGAAGACATTTGCGCTACCGAGATCACGCAACAACTCGCACCATATCTGCACCATCGACGCACGGGGCGACCATTCGTGATGTTGAAGATGGCAACAACACTGGATGCACGCACATCACTTTCTGATGGACCGCGATGGATAACTGGCGAACAAGCACGTGTGCGTGTTCATGAACTTCGTGCACAAAGTGACGCCATTGTTGTTGGCGCAGGCACTGTTCTTGCCGATAATCCCGAACTCACTGTTCGCCATGTTGATGGCCCATCACCACAGCGCATCGTGCTTGCACGAACAACTCCAATTCCTGCAGATGCAAAAGTGCATCCCTGCACCGTGTGGAACGAATCGCTTCCAGATTTGTTGGACGCACTTGGCCAACAAGGCGTCATTCAACTCATGGTGGAAGCCGGCCCCACTCTTGCCACCGCATTTCACGCCGACGGGCTTGTTCAGCAATACGTCTTCCACATTGCCCCAACACTCAGCGGCTCGCTTAATGCGCCAGGTGTCTTTGTTGGCAATACGCAACTCAGTCTCGATGAATGCACCATTGTCTCCACCACCGCATTGGGTGACGACATTGAACTCATCTTGGAACCTCTCACACAGAAAGTTGGAGCGCTATGAGCGAAACAGCATTAGACCCCATTGAAGACGTCATCGCTGCCATTGGCCGCGGAGAAATCGTTGTCATCGTGGACGACGAAGACCGCGAAAACGAAGGCGACTTCATTATGGCCGCGGAGTTTGCAACGCCAGAGAAGCTCGCCTTCATTGTCCGCTACTCCACGGGCGTGATTTGTGCGCCACTCACCGACGAACGATGCGAAGAGTTGCGTCTTCCTCTCATGGTGGAACAGAACACAGAAAGCCAACGCACGGCATACACAGTGACAGTGGACGTTATTGAAGGAACAACAACTGGAATTAGTGCTGCCGACCGTGCCGCCACAGTGCGGGCAATTGCAGACCCAAATGTGTCGTTCAAAGCATTTGCACGACCTGGTCATATTTTCCCATTGCGTGCGCGTCAAGGTGGCGTGCTGAAGCGTGCCGGACACACCGAAGCCGCCGTTGACCTTGCGCGCCTTGCTGGCTGCCAACCCGTCGGCGTCATTTGCGAGATTCAACATGACGACGGAACCATGATGCGTCTCACTGCATTGAAGAAGTTCTGCAAAGAGCACGGCCTGTTGTTGTCATCTATTGCACAACTCATCGAGTACCGCCGCCACCATGAGCGTCTTGTGGAACGCATGGGTGAAGCAACGGTGCCCACGGAATTTGGCCCATTCAATTGTGTGGCATACCGCAGCACCATTGATGGTGTTGAGCACTTGGCATTTGTGAAGGGCGATGTTCAAGGTGAAGCACCGGTTCTCGTACGCGTTCACAGCGAATGCTTAACGGGAGACGTCTTTGGTTCGCGTCGCTGCGACTGTGGCCCACAACTTGCTGCCGCTATGGCCATGGTGGAAAAAGCAGGTGCCGGAGTTGTTGTGTATCTTCGCGGTCACGAAGGTCGCGGAATTGGAATCGGTCACAAGATTCGCGCGTACTCATTGCAAGACCAAGGCCTCGACACTGTTGATGCAAACGTTGAACTCGGCCTGCCCGTTGACAGTCGCGAGTACGGAATTGGTGCACAGATTTTGGCGGACCTTGGAGTGAGCAAGTTGCGCTTAATGACAAACAACCCCGCCAAATACGGTGGCCTTGGTGGCTATGGTCTTTCTGTTGTGGAACGTGTTCCCATTAACACCGTTCCCACTCCAGAGAACGAGGCGTACTTGCGCACAAAGCGTGAACGTATGGGCCACCTCATCGATATGGACAACGGAGGAAAGTAATGACACGAGCAGGATCAAGTAGCGCACTACCCGACCTCGACGGCTCGGGACTTCGCATCGCCATCATCGGCGCACGATTCAATGACCACATTGTGACCAACTTGCGAGATGGAGCACTTCGGGGTCTCGAGCGTCTCGGAGTTGCCGATTCCGATGTGATGGAAGCATGGGTGCCTGGCGCATTCGAGCTTCCACTCGCCGCAAAAGCATTGGCACAGACAGGCAAAGTAGACGCAGTCATTTGCTTGGGCACCGTCATCAAGGGTGATACTCCCCACTTCGACTACGTGTGCAATGAAGCCGCGCGCGGAATTCAAGATGCACAAATGTCAACGGGCATTCCAGTGATGTTTGGTGTTCTCACGGTGAATACAGAACAACAAGCCATTGATCGCAGTGGACCTGGGATCGACAACAAAGGCGACGAGGCGGCGGTTGGCGCCGTTGAAATGGCTTTGTTGTTGAAGTGCCTCAAGGCATAAAGCACATCGCCGTGCCCGCGGACACACACTTCCGCACACACAGCCATGCGAAGGAGATTCTCATGGCTGTTCTTGCCTCGATTCTTGTTGCCGCATGCATGTCGGCTGCTCCTCCCCC
>CAIVDG010000343.1 GCA_903904615.1 uncultured Acidimicrobiaceae bacterium
CGATACCGACCCAGGCGAAACGCAAGAGTGGCTTCAATCGCTTGATGAGGTGGTCGATGTCCACGGCAAGAACAGGGCGCAATACCTTCTTGCCAGATTGCTCGAACGCGCACACGACAAACACGTCAGCTTCCCCGCAACGGTGTCTACTCCGTATGTCAACACCATCCCTCGCGAAGTTGAACCATGGTTCCCTGGTGATGAACACATTGAACGGCGTATTCGTGCTTACGTTCGCTGGAACGCAGCCATCATGGTCACTCGCGCTAACTACACATCAGACGGAATTGGCGGCCACCTCTCCACATTCGCCAGTTCGGCAAGTTTGTATGAAATTGGTTTCAACCATTTCTTCCGCGGCAAAGACGACGGCCTTCCCGGAGATCACGTGTACATACAAGGACACGCCGCACCAGGTATCTATGCGCGCGCATTCATTGAAGGTCGCTTAACCGAAGACGACCTCAACCACTTCCGTCGCGAAATTGGTCGCGGTGGTCGTGGGCTATCTAGTTATCCGCATCCGCGTCTCATGCCCGACTTCTGGGAGTTCCCCACCGTTTCTATGGGACTCGGGCCACTCACTGCGTTGTATCACGCACGATTCAATCGTTATTTGCAGAACCGTCACATAGACGACACAACACAAAGTCGTGTGTGGGCATTCTTGGGCGACGGTGAAACCGACGAGCCAGAAACACTTGGCTCTATCTCACTTGCTGCACGAGAACAGTTAGACAACTTGGTCTTTGTGGTCAACTGCAACTTGCAACGCCTCGATGGTCCTGTTCGCGGAAACGGAAAGATTATTCAAGAACTTGAAGCGGTCTTCCGTGGCGCCGGTTGGAATGTCATCAAAGTGATTCTCGGCTCGAGGTGGGACGACCTTCTTGCGCGCGATGTTGACGGAGTTCTGCTGAACAAATTGAACTCCACAGTGGATGGCGAGTTCCAACGTATGTCTGTTGAAAACGGTGCATACATTCGCGAGAACTTCTTTGGACCCGACCCGCGTTTGCGCCAGATGGTGGCCCACCTCTCGGACGAAGAACTTGTGAATCTTCCCCGCGGTGGTCACGACTATCGCAAGTTGTATGCCGCGTACAAAGCTGCAGCCGACAATTTGGGTTCTGGACGTCCTACTGCCATTTTGTGCAAGACCATCAAAGGATGGACACTTGGCCCACAGGTGGAAGGCCGCAATGCCACGCACCAAATTAAGAAGCTGAACAGCGACCAACTTCGTGCCATGCGCGACCGTTTGCACCTTCAAGAAGAAATTCCCGACTCGGCATTCGAAAACGGGGAACTTCCCTATTTCCGTCCGTCACCCGACTCCGTTGAGTACCAGTACATGATGGAACGACGCCGCGCTCTCGATGGTTCACTTCCAAAACGCGTGCAGTGGACTCGCCGTCCGCTCACTCTTCCTGCGGCCGACGCGTTCACTGAATTCACCAAAGGTTCTGGTGAACAAGAAGTCAGCACCACCATGGCGTTCACCCGCTTGTTGCGCAATCTCGTGCGGGACGAGAACTTCGGACCGCGCGTTGTTCCCATCATCCCCGACGAAGCTCGTACCTTCGGCATGGATTCACTCTTCCGCGAATTCCGTATCTATGCATCTCAGGGCCAAAAATACGAACCTGTTGATCACGATCTATTGCTGTCGTACGCCGAATCCACGCAGGGACAAATTCTTGAAGAAGGAATCACCGAAGCGGGAGCAATGAG
>CAIVDG010000344.1 GCA_903904615.1 uncultured Acidimicrobiaceae bacterium
GAAATTGGCGCATTCGGCTTGAGTGTTCCCGTTGAGTACGAGGGCTTTTCCGAAGGTGGCGAAGGCGAATACATGGCCTCTGTTATCGCAACAGAAGAATTGTCGAAAGCATCACTTGGAATTGGCGGATCACTCATCACCCGCCCAGAAATTCTCACCCGCGCGTTGGTGAAGGGTGGAACAGAGGCACAGAAGCACGAATGGCTGCCAAAACTGGCTAGCGCTGAAGTGATGTCTGCTGTTGCTGTGACTGAACCCGACTACGGCTCCGACGTTGCCGGATTGAAGACCACCGCAGTGGAAGCACCCGGCCCAAATGGTGAAGCCGGTTGGTTGATCAACGGCGTGAAGACATGGTGCACGTTCGGTGCACGTGCAAACGTGCTCATGTTGTTGGCACGTACAGACCCCGATCGTTCAAAGACGCACCGCGGTTTGTCCTTGTTCATTGTTCCAAAGCCAATTGGCGATGCACACGGTTTCATGTTCACCCAGGACGGTGGCGGAAAGATGGAAGGTCGCCCCATCGACACCATCGGGTATCGCGGCATGCACAGCTACGAAATCGCCATTGAAAACTGGTGGGTCCCCGAGACCAACCTCATCGGTGAACGCGATGGTTTAGGCAAGGGCTTCTACTTGCAAATGGCTGGCTTCGAAAACGGTCGTCTGCAAACAGCCGCTCGTGCAGTTGGTGTGATGCAAGCTGCATACGAAGCAGCGCTTGACTACGCGCAGAACCGCGTGGTGTTCGGTTCATCCATTAGCGAGTACGAACTCACCAAGGTGAAGTTGGGTCGTATGGCCGTTATCACTCAGGCATCTCGTCAGTTCTCGTATGCCGTTGCCCGCCTTATGGGCAAGGGCGAGGGCGCAATGGAAGCCAGCATGGTGAAGGCGTACGTATGTAAGGCAGCCGAATGGGTTGCTCGCGAGGCAATGCAGATTCACGGTGGTTACGGATACGCCGAGGAATACAGCGTGAGCCGTCTGTATGTAGATGCTCGCGTTCTGTCCATCTTCGAAGGTGCAGACGAGACACTCTGCTTGAAGGTCATCGCAAAGAACCTTTGCGAAGCCGCCAAGTAAGGTCTCACAAATGCGTTCCGCCAGAGACTTCTTTAAGCCACTTGCTGCAGGTGCCCCCGCACCTCTGCACGAAATTCCATTCAAGCCAAGTCGTGTTATTCACTTCTTCCCGCCACACAACGAAAAGATGGTGTCGAAGCTTCCGGAGACCATTCCGAATGTGGACATCATCCTTGGCAACTTGGAAGACGCCATTCCAATGGCCGACAAAGAAGCAGCTCGTGCAGGCCTCATCAAGGTTGCAAATGAACTGAACTTTGGCACCACTCAGTTATGGACACGCGTCAACAGTCTTGACTCTCCCTGGTTCTTAGACGACGTCACCGAAATTGTCACAAAAGCCGGAGACAAGTTCGACGTCATCATGATTCCGAAAGTGGAAGGCCCAGAAGACATTCACTATGTGGATCGCTTGTTGGCTCAGCTTGAAGCTCGTGCAGGTTTGAAGAAGCCATTGCTGTTGCACGCAATTCTTGAAACTGCGCGTGGCGTTGCCAACGTGGAAGAAATCTGTGGTGCATCACCGCGCATGCAGGGAATCTCCCTCGGACCAGCCGACCTCGCTGCAAACCGTCGTATGAAAACCACTCGCGTTGGTGGCGGACACCCCGACTACATCGTGCGTCAAGATCCACAAGGCGACGACTACCAAGGTGCACGCACCACGTATCAACAAGACCTGTGGCACTACACAATGGCTCGCATGGTCGATGCATGCGTGATGCACGGAGTTCTGCCCTTCTATGGTCCATTCGGCGACATTAAAGATGTTGTTGCATGTGAAGACCAGTTCCGCAACGCATACCTTCTGGGTTGTGTTGGCGCATGGAGCCTTCATCCCGTTCAGATCGACATAGCAAAGCGCGTCTTTAGCCCACGTCCAGAAGATGTGAAGCAAGCACAACGCGTGATCGATGCAATGGGTGACGGAACCGGCGCAATCATGCTGGACGGCAAGATGGAAGACGATGCATCTGTGAAGCAGTGCAAGGTTGTTGTAGAGCTTGCACGCCAGTTGGCAGCACGCGACCCAGAACTTGCCGCTCAGTACGGTTTCTAAACACTTCACACGGAAAGACAGCCATGAGTTCATTACGCCCACGTCGCTCTGCTTTGTACATGCCCGCCGCTAACGAGCGCGCTTTGGAAAAGGCAAAGGGAATCTCCACCGATGCCATCATCTTCGACCTTGAAGATGCGGTGTCTCCCGATTCAAAAGATGTGGCGCGCGCGCAGGCTGTTGCCGCAGTGAACAGCGGTGAATACGGAAAACGCGAACTCACTATTCGCTGCAACGCACTGGCAACACCATGGGGACATGCAGACGTTGCCGCAGCAGCAAAGGCGTGTGTGTCTGCGGTGGTCATTCCAAAGATCAACTCTGTTGCAGAAGTTGATGAAGTGTCGTCGGCGCTTGATGCTGCTGGCGCACCAAAGGAAATGATGATCTGGGCAATGATTGAAACGCCCACGGCCATTATGGATTGCCGCGCAATTGCCGCCCACCCACGCGTGGCAGTTTTGGTCATGGGAACAAACGACTTGGCAAAAGAACTGCGCGCCGCACAAGTTCCTGGTCGCGCACCACTCACCCCAAGTTTGCACATGGCATTGTTGGCCGCACGTGAAGCCGGCAAAGTCATCTTGGATGGCGTGTACAACGACATTAAGAATGCTGATGGATTCCGTGATGAATGTGTTCAGGGACAACACATGGGATTCGATGGAAAGACACTCATCCACCCCGATCAGGTGGGAATTGCAAATGACGTATGGTCGCCATCTGAAGATGAAGTGACCCATGCGCGAGAAGTGATTGCAGCATTTGATGAGGCACTTGCGGCAGGCAAAGGCGTGGTGCAGTTAAACGGCCGCATGATTGAGAACTTGCACGTAGACAACGCGCGACGTGCATTGGCGATTGCTGAAGCAATTGCCGAACTGGCCTAGGCCCAGTTAGGCGCCGCTGAGTAAATCTTTAAAACTGATTGTCTCGCGATTACTGTCGCTTGGTCGAGTTAGTGCAAATGCTCTCATGCGAGCCGTCCGCTCGTCGCGTTCACTTGTGAAGATTGATAGCCAACCAATTGCCTTGTGTACATCAACAGATTTGGATTTCATCATCTCCAGAATGTCAACCCAATCTTTGGGCCGGTCAAACAATGCTTTCAATACGGCGAGATGCGTTGCGGAGATAAATGGAAACTGTTGAGATCCGACAGAGTGGATCTCAACCTTGGCTCGCATTTCAAAATGAAAATCATGTACCGACAGAAAAACGTCTATGGGAAATACTCCCGCCATTATTCTGACAAAGCCGTTCTCAACTAGTTCATGTAGATGATCTTCTGAAATATCGGCAAGATGCGACAGACAATCAAGAACTTCTGAAGCTTTAGATTCGTCAACAAAGACGTTGACGTCAATATCTCGCGTCATTCGTGGTTCACCCACGTAATGCATGAGCGCCAAAGCGCCACCAAATGCATGATCAATCCCTCGTGCGATAAATGCGTGATGAACATCAATGAGAAGTTGATTAAGAGATGACATCGGTCCTCAATCTCGGAAATTGAATTTTGGGGGATACAGGTTTCAGAGGAGTGAGATGCACAAATTCCAAAAGCTCGAATATCAGCGCAGCTCGATCAAAATCGTCGACAACAACCTCACGCAGGTCGCATTCAATTTCCCAACCGGCAACACGGAGGATTCGATTCAACGTGTCGACCGTTGGTGACATTGCACCCGACTCGTACCTCACTATGGCGGCTGGAGATGTGCCAGCGCGGCGAGCAAGTTCTCGCTTTGACAGCCCCGACTTCTCGCGAGCTACTCGGATGACATGACCTGCGTCCATGCACCCATCATATCAGGTGTTATCTAATTAGATAACACCTGTGTTTACCTACAGATTGGCTCGGAAGAGAGCAAGTGTGCGAGTCCAGGCAGTGGCCGATGCTTCGGCGTCGTACACCTCTTCACGAGTGTCGTTAAAGAACGCATGATGTGTTCCGGGGTACACGTGAAAGGTTGCGTTCTTTCCCAGTGATTGGAGTTCTGCCTCGGTGGCTTTGATTGCGTCCGGTGCTGCCGTACCGCGATCGTGTTCGGCGTAATGGCCTTCCACCACTGCCGACATGTTCTCCCAATTGATGGGAGTGTCGGGACGCATGCCGCCATAAAACGGCGCAGCAGCCGCAACCGCGTCGGGACGTTGACATGCAACCATCAAGGTGAGCCCGCCGCCCATACAGAACCCGGTGACACCGACTCTTGTTTGACCAGTGCGCTGTTGCAGCAGATCAATTGCGCCACTCAAATCTTTTGCAGCAGTTGCGAGGTTCATGCTCATCAGCAACTTGCCAGCACTGTCGGGTTCCGTAGTGACTTCACCGTGATACAAATCTGGTGCAAGCGCTGTGAAGCCAGCAGCGGCAAATCGGTCGGCGATGTCCTTGATGTGCTCGTTCAGACCCCACCATTCCTGAATAACCACCACGCCTGGTCCCGAGTCTCCGGCCAAGTACCCCGCGCATGTTCCGCCATTGCTCTTGAATTCCACCATCTCGCCCATGTACGTCTCCTTTGCGCAACACCGCCACGGTGGCGGGCTCTGCGCCCAACTTAGACCGACATCTGCCACACCGTTCGGCTGAACGAGGGTTCTCCCACGAGGGTCGCAGCCACTAGCGTGAAGGGCGTGGCAAGTGCATCTCTCCCCAACCCCAGCCTCGATCTCACCCTTACCCCGTTGTCTGGTGGCGGTCGCACACTGCGCGAATGGCTCACCACGTTCCATCTCGCTTCCGTTGTGCTCGACCCCTACACCAACGAGAGCTCATGGATTCTTGAGACCGCAGTACGCATCATGCGCCAGTTCTCCGGCGCTGCTGTTCGCGTGAACTTCATTGTCACGTGCGATGCAGAGAACGCCCGTGCATTCCTTGGGCCATATGCCGATGAGTTCTTGGTGTACTGCGACCCCGACCGCGCTGCTGTGAAGGCACTCGGCTTAAGTGAACTTCCCGCATTTGTTCTCATCCAGTCAAACGGCGCTATTCCGCACGCCGCACAGGGCTGGACCGCAGCCGACTGGAAAGATGTGGCATCGGCAGTTGCAACTTTGACCGCATGGTCAAAGCCAACAATTCCTGCACCTGGCGACCCCGGCGCATTCCGCGGTACGCCCGCGCTTGTCTAACCCGCTTCCCTTCTCGGGTCTGCCCGTAGAGGAGGCCATTGCGCCATTGCGCGATGCTTTCCAGTCTCGCCACAACGCCGTTCTCGTTGCGCCTCCTGGTGCGGGCAAAACAACTTTGGTTCCGCTGCGTCTTCTTCACGAATCGTGGGTGGGTAACCGTCGCATCGTCATGCTGGAACCGCGCCGCTTGGCCGCACGTGCGGCGGCACAACGCATGGCATCACTGCTTGGTGAAAAAGTTGGCGACACCGTCGGGTACCAAACGCGTGATGAACGCAAAATTGGCGCAAACACACGTATTGAAGTGCTGACCGAAGGAATTTTGACGCGTCGCCTACAAAACGATCCAACACTCGATGGCACCGCGCTAGTGATTTTCGACGAAGTGCACGAAAGAAACCTGCCCACTGATCTTGGCCTTGCATTTCTCCTCGATGCACGAAAAACATTCGACAGTGATGTGCGTGTACTGGCCATGTCTGCAACCGCACAGGCAGAGAAGTTTGCCGATGTACTTGCAGACGTTGACGGCCCAGCTCCCGTCATCACATCAGATGGCCGAATCTTTCCTGTCGATGTCCGCTACATACCAAGACAACGCGACGACAGATTGGAAAACGCAATCACCGATGCAGTTCTTCATGCACTGAAAAACGACGATGGCGACATTCTTGTTTTCCTTCCAGGCATTGGCGAAATCAATCGAGCTCAAACACTCCTGAAAGAACGTGTTCCTACAACTGTTGATGTTGTGCGTCTTGCGGGCGCTCTGCCTTTCGCAGAACAAGATGCAGCCCTCAACGCCAGCACAGAAGATCGGCGGCGCGTGGTGTTGTCCACAGATATTGCCGAAACATCTCTTACCGTTGAAGGCATACACATCGTGATTGATGCTGGTCTGGCGCGCACACCACGGCTAGACACGCGCACTGGTCTCACCGAACTCGTCACCGTTACATCGTCCCGCGCATCGGCCGATCAACGCAGTGGCCGAGCGGGTCGAATTCGCGAGGGTGTGGCGTATCGATTGTGGAGCCGCATTGAAGACTCCACCCGTCTTGCACATCTTCCCGCCGAGATCACCCAAGCAGACCTGTGTTCGCTCGCACTCGACATTGCGTCATGGGGAACACCCGTCGATCAACTGATGTTCCTCGATGCTCCGCCATTGCGCACATTGGCGATGGCAACAGACACTCTGCACATGCTTCATCTCGTAGATGTCTCAGGTGCAGTAACGCCACTTGGCCGCACCGTGTTGGGTCTGCCCTTGCATCCACGTTTGGGTGCAATGGTTGCCCGTAACGCAGACTCGCCTGCGCAGGGCTGGATTGCCTGTGTACTGGCAGCACTTTTGGAAGAACGCGACATCTTGCGCGGCCGTCCCGACACATTGCCTGCCGACCTCGCACTTCGCGTGCGTCTGATGCTGGACCTAGAACGCCACGACCTTGCCGACAGAGGTGCACTGCACCGAGTACGCGACGCAGCAAAAGACATTGCACGCCGAAGCGGAATTGGTTCCGACGCCTATGTCACCGCCGACATGGTGGACACATTGTGTGGAGCGATTGTGTTGTCTGCCTACCCGGATCGTTTGGCTATGCGTCGATCATCTGCAGGGCAATTTGTCATGCGTGAAGGTGGTGCGGTGAGTTGCGACAACAAAGACGCCATTGCGCGGGAAGCATTCATTGTTGCTGCCGATGTGGATTCGCGTCGTGGAGGTTCACGCCTACGTCGCGCCGCAGCCGTAGACCTTGAACTCATTGCCCCAGTTCTTGGTGACGATGTCCAAGTGGAGTCGTACTTGCTGTGGGACAAGCCAAAAGATGATTTGGTGCAACGAGTGGTACGCAAAGTAGGCAGCATCCGCATTGACGAACGCGACCTTGAGCCTGTTGCAGGCGATGACACCACCGAAGCCCTCATTGAGCGGGTGAAAGCAACTGGCATGAAAGTGTTGTCAGGCGGTGCAGCAATTGATTTTCGTCATCGCATCGCGTTTCTTCGCCACCATGTGGGAGACGAGTGGCCCGACACGTCTCAGCAACATCTACTCGCCACTGTCGATGAGTGGTTGCGACCATTTCTTGTTGGCGCCACAGGGCGTAAAGATCTCGCATCGATTGATCTCACCATGGTGTTGCAGTCGAATCTTGGTTGGGACAAGAGCACGTCGCTTGACTCACTGGCACCAGCAATGTTCACGCCTCCACATGGCAAGCCCGTGTCCATCAACTACGCCGACCCAGCGGCACCCACTATTGCGGTGCGCGTCCAGCATCTCTTTGGAGTCACCACACACCCCGCCGTGCTGAACGGGAAGGTTCCGCTACGAATTCAGCTGCTGTCGCCTGCCGACCGACCCATTCAAATCACTGCTGACCTGCCAGCCTTCTGGACCGGATCGTGGGCCGATGTGCGCAAAGACATGGCGGGCCGGTATCCGAAGCACAAATGGCCCATTGACCCCAGCGCATAGGGCGTCATGACGCGTGCCGACATAGCCTTGCGGTATGCCAGATTTTGCATTCACAGAGATTCTCCCCCTTGGCGCGGACACCACTGAATACCGATTGGTCAGCACCGAAGGTGTCTCCCAAGTAGAGACACCGCTCGGCACGTTCTTGAAGGTGGAGCCCGAAGCTCTCACGCTTCTCACACAAACTGCAATGCGCGACATTGCGCACCTGTTACGTAGCGGACATCTTCAGCAACTGGCCAACATTTTGGAGGACCCCGAAGCAAGCGCCAATGACCGATTCGTTGCACTTGACCTTCTGAAGAACGCTGGTATTGCTGCGGGTGGCGTTTTGCCCATGTGTCAAGACACCGGTACCGCCATTGTGAAGGGCAAGAAGGGCCAGTTTGTGATGACTGGTGGCAACGACGAAGAAGCAATCGCACGGGGCGTGTACAACACGTATCTCACCAGCAACCTTCGTTACAGCCAGATGGC
>CAIVDG010000345.1 GCA_903904615.1 uncultured Acidimicrobiaceae bacterium
ACCCATGGGTCGCACGCCTGCAACCGACGTGATGTTGACAACGTTGCCGTCCGATGATTGACGCAGATACGGCATCGCCGCCTTTGTGAGAAACCATGTACCGAACACATTGACTTCGAAAGTCTTCATGAAGATCTCGTCCGACAGTGCATCAAGATCGGCGTGTGGCACCAATGTGGTCCACCCTGCGTTGTTCACCAATAGGTCAAGTTTTCCAAACCGCTCGATGGTTTTTGCGATGAGGTTCTCGCATTGCTCTTTGTCGCTGATGTCTGCCTGTACATACAGAGACTCGCCAGGCAATGCGCTCGCCACTTGCTGACCAGCTTCAACGCTGCTTGCAGAGTTCACCACTACTGATGCACCAAGCTCGGAAAGGCGCTGCGCAATGCGCTCACCAATTCCGCTCGATGAACCGGTGACAATCGCAACCATTCCTGTGAACTCAGCCATGTTGGTACTCCTTGTTGTGTGACCTCATCGTAGAACTGCCACCACCGCACCGAAGAACAGAAACGGTCCAAATGGAATGTGAGTGGTACGGCCCGCCCTACGAACCAACATCAGCATTAAGGCCACCAGACCCCCGCATATAAATGAGGCCACCAATGCAGTCGCAACGCTTTCAAGCGAGAACCCGCCAACGAAGAGGCCCAGATACGCAGCGAAAGTAACATCGGCGCGACCCAGATCACCGCGCGACAACACCTCGAGAACCTTCATCACGCACCACATGATGAGCGAGCCCAACAGAACGCCGTCAAGAGCAACGTCATCGCTTGTTACTGCGGCAACAAACAGAAGCGGGGCGAGACACACCACAGACCACAGGAGAACCCGATGTGGAAGTGCATGGGTATCAATATCGATCACAGACAAGCGGGTTCCTGAATACAACAGAAACGCACACGCCAATACCACCACATCGTCTGTGTAGGTGTTTGCGAAAAGACCCAACGCGATAGCGCACAGAACACTTGCAAGAAGTAGTACGAACACCGTGTGTGCAAAATGCGCTTCACCAAAAGTGACGCCACGCTGGCGTTGGATGACGACATCTTTTCGTGCACGTACGCACGCAAGTAGACCTAACCCAGCACCACTCAGAGACCACACAGCTATTCGCATGCGCAGTGTTTACCGATGTTTCACCACTTTGTCCATGCGCCCCAAGCGCACAGACTTACTCTTGAACGAGTTCGATGAGTGTGCCGAAGCTGCCCTTGGGATGGATAAAGGCAACGGTGGTGCCGCGTGAACCGGGACGTGGCGCCTTGTCGATAGGTGTGGCACCAGCTGCAACCATGGCGGCGAGTGCTTCACCACAGTTGTTCACGCGATAACCAATGTGATGCAGACCTTCGCCACGCTTCTCTATTGCTTTTGCAACGGGAGAATCGGGGTTCGTTGGTGTGAGTAACTGAACGTAGCTTTCTGCCACTTTCAACAACGCCTCTTCAACACCATCAGACTCAACAACTTCGCGGTGATCAACCGTGGCGCCGAAAGCCTTCTGGTAGTACTCAATTGCTGCTTCAAGATCGCGAACTGCGATTGCAACGTGGTCAATTTCTGTCAACAACATTTTCGTGTCCTTCTGCTGTGTCGATTAACGACGGAACCAGTTGAGTTTCTCGCCAACCTTGGCACGCAACTCGTGATCGTCTACACCAAGACCCTCTTGTGGAGCCAAGCACAACACGCCAAGTTTTCCTTCGTGCATGTTGTTGTGTACTTGGTATGACGCTTCGCCCACCTGGTCAAGGGTGAACACCTGCGACATCACGGGGTGAATCATTCCCTTTGCAATCAATCGGTTTGCTTCGTACGACTCTTTGTAGTTCGCAAAATGTGAACCGATGAGCTTCTTCAAGCGCATCCAGAAGTGGCGGTTGTCGAACTCCATCATGAAGCCGCTTGTTGCTGCACAGGTAACAACTGTGCCGCCCTTCTTCACCACATAAATAGATGCTGCGAAGGTATTGCGACCTGGGTGCTCAAACACGATGTCCGGATCTTCTCCAACAAGTTTGCGAATGTCGCCACCAAGACGACGCCATTCGGTCTCATCGTGTGAGCCGTCTTCCTTGAAGAACTTGTAGTTGGCCTTCTTGCGGTTGATGATGTGTTCACATCCCATTTCGCGAAGGATCGCTTCTTTTTCTTCAGATGAAACAACTGCTACGGGAATACCGCCACCGTTGAGAACGTACTGAACTGCGTAAGCACCGATACCGCCCGATGCACCCCAAATAAGAACAACGTCGCCCTGCTTCATGTTTGCACCGTTTGGCGATACCAACATGCGGTAACTGGTGGAGTTACACAACGCATTCACTGCTGCTTCTTCCCACGTGAGATGTGCTGGCTTTGGCATGAGCTGGTTGGCTTTCACCACTGCAAGATCTGCAAGGCCACCGAAGTTTGTTTCGTAACCCCAGATGCGCTGGTTGGAACCCATCATGGAGTCGCTATGTGATGACGGGTCTTGGTCGTCAACGTGATTGCAATGAATGGTGATCTTGTCACCAGGCTTCCAGTTGCGAACGGCACTGCCAACGCGAAGAACAACGCCTGAACCATCGGAGCCGACAACGTGGTAGTCGAGGTCGTGGCGCTTGGCCCATGAACTTTCCCGGCCAAGACGTGCCAACGCACCGAAGGTGCTGATGGGTTCGAAAATGCTGGTCCACACCGTGTTGAAGTTGATGCTGGATGCCATGACGGCAACTACCACTTCATCGGGAGCAATCTCGGGAAGAGGAACTTCACCGATGTGAAGACTCTTACGAGGATCCTTCTGCTCGCTAGGAACTCCGTCCCACATGTTCTGGTCTTCCTTGCGGACGAACGCTGCGCGGTAAGTGGTGGGAAGGGGGATTGCGGCG
>CAIVDG010000346.1 GCA_903904615.1 uncultured Acidimicrobiaceae bacterium
GCAATGGCCAACTCACCATTGATACGGGCGCAGTATTTGCAGGTCCTGCTGTAGGCGTGAACACCACTGGTCAAGAAGCCGAAGGCCCGCACTGCGTCGGCGCAGGAGGTCACTAATCATGTTGGCGTCAACCAGCACATCAATCGCTTGGATCATTCTTCTCACGTCAGTTGGCGGATGGATTCTTTACGGTCTCTTCAACATTCGTAAGGGTCGCAATGAAGTTGGTGCCGAGCAAAACCTCGCCGCTAACCGTCGTCCGTATTACGACGATGAAGATCTTGAAGGTCCACGTCTCGAACGCGTTCAAGTTCTTGGTTTGTTGTTCCTTGTCATCATCACTATTTCTTTGCCGTTGTATTGGATTCTTGAACCGAACCGCCAGGCCGAAGCCGAGTTTGGTTTTGAAAAGCGTTTCGTGAAGTGGGGCGGAAAACTGTTTGCGCCCACCGCAGATGGCGGATTCAACTGCGCCGGATGCCACGGCGGCATGAAGGCAACCGGCGGTGTTGCTGCGTATGCGGTTACCGACCCGAAGACTGGCGAAGTGAAGTCAGTGTCATGGAAAGCACCAGCTCTCAACACGGTTTTGTACCGATTCAGCGAAGATGAGATTCGTTTCATCTTGAACTACGGCCGTCCGTTCTCGCCAATGTCTGCGTGGGGAACCATTGGTGGTGGACCACTCACAGATCAAGCAGTGACCACTCTTATTGATTACATGAAGTCAATTCAGATTCCACAAGATGGTTGCGCTGAAACACGCGCGTATTACAACCCCACCTGTGATGAAGGCCAGCTTCCAGAAGCTAACAACGCCGAAGTGATGAAAGAAGCACAACGACTTGTTGACGACAAGGTCTACGGCTCTATTGGTGAAGCGCTGTTCAATCTCGACCTCGGTTCAGGTGCATACTCATGCGCTCGTTGCCACACAAAGGGCTGGTCATACGGCGATCCACAAGCAACAGGTGGTGGAGCCTTTGGTCCAAACCTCACCGGCGGGTCTTCCATCCGTCAGTTCCCTAGCCAAAAAGACATGATCGAATTCATTAAGGCTGGTTCTGAATACGGAAAGCGCTACGGAGAACAGGGACAAGGAAGCGGTCGTATGCCTGGCTTCGGTCAGATGTACACCGACGAGCAGGTCAAGTTAATTGTTGAATACGTACGGAGTCTCTGATGTTGTCCACTCTTCTCGCAATTGATTTCAACCCAGGCCTTCGTGGCATCATCGTTGTTCTCATCATGTTCGTCACCCTTATTGGTGGCACCTATCTCATCTTGGGAACAAACCTTGGCGCACGCCTCGGCTTTCTCATTACCGCAACTGCATTTGCCGGATGGATGATGTCCATGGCGTTTGTATGGGCCATCTATGGAATTGGTCTGAAGGGACCAGATCCAAAATGGCTACCCGCCGAACCCATCACCATTGTTCGAGACGGATCATTACTGAATAGAGCTGAAGTACTTGATGCACCGATCGATGTCGCTGGACTCGATGCTCCTGCCGCCGCGGAGAAGGTGTCAAAGACTCTTGTTGAAGATGGTTGGACAATTCTTGATGAGTCCGATCCACGTCGCGGTCAGGCCGTGGCGTCGTCAGACGAAATCATCCAAATTGAGGCAGAAGAGTTTTCTGCAGGCGAATACATCTCGGTCAACGTCTACGACAAGGGTGGCGAGCGCTATCCGAAAATTAGTGAGTCGCTTGACTTCTTCGCGTTCTTCCACAAAGCCCGCTACTCCATTGTTGAAGTTGCACCGCTAGTTGAACAGCGAACAGAGCCAGGTCGTGCACCAGCACGCGCGCAAATCGACACCACTCAACCTCATCGTTATGTGGTCATGATTCGTGACCTCGGCGCAAAGCGTCAGCCAGCAATCTTCATTGCCATCGGTTCCGGAATTGTCTTCTTCCTGTTGGCATGGGTGCTGCATCGTCGCGAAACACTCTTGCGAGGCAATCTCGCACTCAAGTCGCCGGCGGCATAAGCCATGGGTCAGTACCTACCAATCGTTGTACTTACGGTGCTGGCTGTTCTCTTTGGTGTACTCAGTCTTGTGGCGTCACGTTTGTTGGCTCCTAACCGACCCAACTCTGCGAAGGAAGCACCGTACGAGTGCGGCATCGTTCCTGGTCGTGAACCACCGGAGCGTTTCCCCGTCAGCTTCTATGTCATCGCCATGTTGTTCATCATGTTCGACATTGAAATCATCTTTGCGTACCCATACGCCGTCGATCGTGAATTCCTCGGCGCTTTTGGTTTCTTTGAAATGGTTGCCTTTAGCGCGGTGTTCTTTGTTGCGTTTGTGTACATGGTTGCTCGCGGTGCACTCGATTGGGGCCCAATGAAGCGTGCCAACGGAAGCGACGTCATCGCCGATGGCCCAATGATTACTCCTCGTCGAACTGTTCGTGTTGTTGGTTCTGAAGGACGCGCAGCAAATGATGGAAAGGCCGCGTAATGGGTCTTGTTCAGAACATTGCAGACGACGGTCTCGGCGGCATTGAACATAATTTTGTCACCGCTCGTATTGAAGACTTAGTGAAGTGGGCGCGATCACGTTCTAGTTGGGGTGCGTCGTTCGGTCTTGCATGTTGTGCAATTGAAATGATGGGCACCGGAGCATCTCACTACGACATTTCACGATTCGGAATGGAAGTGTTCCGTGCGTCGCCACGTCAGGCCGACATCATGATTGTTGCTGGTCGTGTTAGCCAGAAGATGGCTCCAGTACTTCGTCAGGTGTACGACCAAATGATGGAACCCAAGTGGGTTATCTCCATGGGCGTCTGTGCATCAAGTGGCGGAATGTTCAACAACTACGCAATTGTTCAAGGCGTCGATCAAATTGTTCCGGTCGATGTGTATGCGCCA
>CAIVDG010000347.1 GCA_903904615.1 uncultured Acidimicrobiaceae bacterium
CTGACCCGGCCTTCAATTCCTAAAGCATCGAGAACTACAGGGTCGATCTCGCCGACAACGCCCACAACCTTCTTGCCGCGAGCAAGAGTTGCAGAACGCGTGGGGTGTAGACCTGCAGGGACACGAGACTGATCGAGTTGTGCACCTACCGATAATGCGTCACACAATGCATTCCATTGCGCGAGAGCAGTTTCTGCTGTTCCACCCACGACCAGAACTGCCAACTGTTCTGATTCGTCAGGCAATTGCTGTCCCGATGAGGGATACACATGCCCAATTTCCCACAGACCAATCTTTGGGGCGCGATGCGACTGGTTATAACGCAATGATTTCAATAAACCGGGGCGCAATGATGTGCGCAAAATTGATTCGTCTGCCACCAATGGGTTCGCCAATCGCAATGCCGACTCTTCAGATAATCCAACCGCAGGCAAATCTCCGATAGCAAGAAAGGGAGACGGCATTGCTTCGTCGAGGCCAAGCCCCACAAGAACCCTGCGCACAATACGACGACGTTGCTGCAACGAAGACAAACGCCCATGCACCGTGGACTTCGGGACCGTTTTGCCGATGTTGTCGTATCCGAAGTGGCGAGCGACTTCCTCAATAATGTCCACCGACTGCGCACAGTCGGGTCGCCACGTAGGAACAGTTGTTGTGAGAATGTCACCTGCGACAGTCGGAGCGAGACCGATTGCTTCAAGAATGGAGACTGCAGTATCTACTGGAATGTGTACGCCCAGCAGGTTGTCCATGTGCTCAAGCGACACTGTGACCTGCACAGGCTGAGGGCAAGAGGCGGTCTGTACCAAAGTTGCACCAGTATGCAGAGTTGCATTCGGGGATGTTTCACGAAGAATGGTGACAAAGCGCTCTGCTCCTGCCAACCAACCATGTGGATTCACTCCACGCTCAAAACGAATAGACGCTTCGGAGCGAAGTCCGTGACGTTGGGCAGCGAAGCGAATGGGGTCGGGAGCAAACCATGCGCTCTCTAAAGCCAACGTTGTTGTTGAATCTGTAATTTCCGAGTGCAGGTCACCCATTACTCCGGCAAGACCAACACCGACATTGGATTCACCATTGCAAATAAGCAGATCGTCAACATGCAATGTGCGCTCTTGGCCGTCGAGAGTGGTGAGGGTCTCCCCTGCTTGAGCAAAACGAATACGGAATGACGACACCTTCTCGGCGTCGTATGCATGGTTTGGTTGGTTCAATTCCAACATGACCAAGTTTGATGCGTCGACCACATTGTTGATGGAGCGCATTCCTAAGTGGGCAAGACGCGCCGAGACCCACCGAGGTGACGGACCAACCACAACATTGCTGAGATACGACAACGAGAATGATCCGCAATTGTCTGGAGCATCGATAACCACCGGAAGTGAAGTGGCAGAGCCTTGTGAACCAATGTCTAGACGAGGGCCACGCAATGCAACACCAAAGTGAGCGGCCAAGTCGCGCGCGACACCAAGGTGACCCCAGCAATCTGCGCGATTACGTGTGAGATCAAGATCGAACACCACATCGTGTTCGATACCAAGCGCGTCAAATGGACTCACGCCCAACTGAACATCACTAGGCAAGATGAGAAGACCAGATGACTCGTCGCTCATTCCCAGTTCAACTTCTGAACACAACATGCCTTCGGAGTCGATTCCTAAGATTCCGCGACGGGCAATTTCCATACCGTTTGGCATGGTGGTACCAAGCGTTGCCAAGGGGACGATGTCCTCTTCTTTCATGTTGGTGGCGCCGCACCACACGTGTCGTTCTTGGCCATCGCCAGCGTCAACGAAACAACGAGTGACCTTCGCGGCGTCGGGGTGCTTCTCCATACGAAGAATTCGTGCAGTGACAACACCAGGTACCGGCGCGCCAACAACAATCATCTCTTCGACAGCGAGACCCAATGAGTTCAATGCGAGAGCGACAGCATCGGGATCGGCAGGAATATCTGCCATCTCGCGAAGAATGGACAATAAGACTTTCACGAGAACTGCTCCGTGAATCTGATGTCGTCCGAGTACATGTCGCGAAGATCGTTCACACCGTGACGTTCCTTGGCCATGCGGTCAATTCCGAATCCGAAAGCAAAGCCACTCCACTCGTTCGGGTCTAGTCCGCCAGCACGCAACACGTGTGGGTGCACCATTCCACAGCCGCCCAACTCAATCCAGGAACCATCGGGGCGACGAATGTCGAATTCAGCACTGGGTTCGGTAAATGGGAAATATGACGGGCGAAGACGACTGGTGAAACCAGAACCAAAGAATGCCTTCGTAAACGACTCAATCGTTCCGGCGAGATCGGCGAATGTAATTCCACGATCGATGACAAGACCTTCGATTTGATGGAACACGGGCATGTGCGTTGCGTCAGGTGTCTCTTTGCGGAACACTCGACCCGGCATGACGGCGTAAATGGGCGGTGGCCACTCTTGCATCACGCGAATTTGTACGGGAGATGTGTGCGTACGCAACACCACACTTCCCTCAACATCGCTCTCGATGAAGAGTGTGTCCCACATACTGCGAGCTGGGTGACTTGGCGGCATGTTGAGCGCTTCAAAGTTGTAAAAGTCAGTCTCTACTTCTGGTCCTTCAGCAATTTGAAAACCAAGCCCAATGAAAACATCTTCCAAACGCTCTGTTGCCTGAGTAACAAGATGCATTCGCCCACGACGCTGCGTCGCTTGCGCAGACAAGGCCACTTCGGTCATGTCGACGCGCTCGGCTTCTACTTGTGATGCGAACTCAGCAGTGCGCAATTCGCGGCTTCGCGCATCGGCTGCAGACTGCAGTTCGTTCATTGCATCGTTCACGGCAGAACCAAGAGCTTTTCGCGCTTCAATGTCGGTGACCTTGCCCAACGAGGACTTCACGGTTGCAATGGCGCCCTTCTTCCCTGTGAGCGCAGACATGAGAGCTCGAAGGTCGTCGCTTGATGTGCACGAGCCAATGCTGGCAACTCCCTCTGCGAGGGCCGATGCAAGTTGTTGCATTTCAGGAGAAGAAGAAGTTGACATGCCGATGAAACGCTACTCCGATGCCCGTTGCATACGCGGGAGGATTAGCCCTGTTCCCCTTCATTTCGAGTGCGACTGATGTGCATAGCCATGACGGTTCCTGCCATTGCCACGTTCATGCTCTCGGAGCGACCCACGTGATGAATGGTGACCCACATGTCGACATCCGCATCTGACGCAAGGCCATGAGCCTCGTTGCCAAGAACTATTCCCACACATCCAGAAAGGTCGGTGTTGTACAACGATTCAGGCTGTGATGCACCCAGCGAGTCGTGAGAGGTGGTGCCCAGCAGTCGCACACCAGCTTCACGAAGAACCGACAGAGAGTCGACCTGCCAGACCGGCACATGAAACACGGCACCGGCAGATGCCCGAACAACTTTTGGCGACCACGGATCGACGGTTGCGCCCACCAAGACAACCCCACGGGCGCCAGCCGCTTCGGCAGTACGCGTCAGTGTTCCGAGATTTCCCGGATCGGAGACTTCATGCAGCACCAGAAGCCAATCGTGAGGCGTGAAATTCATTGGGCCAGCGTCGGGCATGGCACAGACAACCAAGATGCCTCGCGGTGATTCTGTGTCGCTGACCGAATTAAAGGTTCGCGAGTCCAGTTCATACACATCGATTGGTGCCACGTAGTCGTCGTAATCGTCACGCACGTACTGCTCGACAATGCGAAGACCCGCCGCAACTGCTTCGCGCACGAGCGTGGGACCTTCGACAACGAACTCACTTTCCTCATAACGGAAACTGCGGCGCCCAATAAGGCGCCGCAGAGTCTGAACCCGAGGGTTCGAAGATGACAGTGGTGTCCGGCTCAGGCCAGCGCAGCCTTTGCCGACTGAACCAAAGCGGTGAATGCTTCAGCATCGTGAACTGCGAGATCGGCAAGGATCTTGCGGTCTACTTCAATACCTGCTGCATTAAGTCCTGCAATGAAGCGGCTGTACGAGATGTCGTTCAAGCGGCATGCAGCGTTAATGCGCTGAATCCACAGACGACGGAACTCGCCTTTCTTTGCGCGACGGTCGCGGAATGCGTATTGACCAGAGTGCAAGACCTGTTCGTTAGCGGCGCGGAATGAACGGCTCTTATTGCCGTAGTAACCCTTTGCCTTTTCCAGTACTGCGCGGTGCTTCTTGCGAGCGTGAACGGCTCTTTTGACGCGTGCCATGTGATTCTCCTAACTCTTCTTCTGTGGCCTAGCGCTCACCAAGGAGGCGCTTGATCTTGCGGGCATCACCAGGATGAACGTCGACATCGCCTGCAAGGCGACGCGTACGAACGCTGGACTTCTTTTCGAAGAGGTGCTGGCGGTTCGCCTGTTGGCGACGCAGCTTGCCAGAGCCGGTCTTCTTGAACCGCTTTGCCGCGGTCTTGCTTGTCTTCATCTTTGGCATGTTCTGTTCCTCTTACTCGTTGTCGTTCTCTTCGGTTGGAGCAGGCGCTGGGCTTTCGGCCTGTGGTGCGTCTGTTCCGTCCTTATCGGTCTTCTTGGCGGGTGCCTTCTTGTCTGGAGAGAGAACCATGGTCATGTTGCGCCCCTCGAGACGAGCCTGGGTTTCCACCTTTGCAAGTGGTCCAAGTTGTTCGAGTGCCGCATCGAGAATTTTTGCTCCCAACTCTGGGTGAGCCACCTCTCGTCCACGGAACTGCAAGGTGACTTTTACCTTGTGTCCGTCTTCGAGGAAGTCGCGCATGTGGCGAACCTTCGTATCGAAGTCACCCTTTCCGATCTTTGGTCGGAACTTCACCTCTTTGATGGTGACGTGAGTGGTCTTCTTACGGGATTCTTTTGCCTTCTGCGCCTCTTCGTATCGGAACTTTCCGTAGTCCATGATTCGACACACTGGTGGGTTTGCGAGTGGTGCAACCTCGACAAGATCGAGATCGAGTTCGCGGGCCAACGTGAGTGCGTCTGCAGTGGAGCGAATGCCCACTTGACTTCCATCGGGTCCGATCAGGCGTACTTCGCGCGCACGGATGCGCTCGTTGTACCTGGGCTCGTTATTCTGCGGCGTAGCTATGACTGTCTCTCTTGTGCAATGGGCCTCGCCCTCCTCTGTAATGAAACGCTTTCGCGGATCGTTCGTGACAATGCACGAAGCAGACAGAGAGCGACCAAGAGGTGCTCGCATTCTCGACCTACTGCACTCCCACTGGGGTGAGCAGGTGGGGGCCGAAACCCCACTTCGTTTAATTGACCTGAATTAGGGTACCGCCCAAGGAGCCGACACGACACCATGCCTACAAACAACCCCGAAACCGACGACACCGCCGCCGAAGCCCTCGAGGCCGTCGCCGAAGCCAGACAACGCCTTGCCGAGGTGCCCGCCTCTGTTGTGGTCACCAATCACGCCATGGGACTCTTTGAATTGGCCGCCATTCACTTATCGGCCGAGCCAGCCAGACTTCAAGACGCCCAGATCGCTATCGACGCTTTGGGACTCTTAGTGGACGGGCTCGGTGAGCGCCTTGGGGAGCACTACGACACATTGGTCGCAGCTCTGGGGAACATACGACTGGTGTATGTCCAGAAGTCCAGCCCAGCCGACTAGTTACTGCGGCTGAATATCAAACGCTTCGTCTCGCACCACGTGGAACGCCGTGGTGAACGAAACGGACTGCCCAACGCTGATCATTCGCGAACCGTCAGCAATGACTGCGCAATGAAATGGCCACACCTGACCACTGTCGTCTGTGATTTCTCCAAGTCCGCGGCGTGAATCAAACTGCGTGACGGAGCCGGTGAGTCGCGACGATGACGTCATATTGGGAACTAGTGGATGATCTTCGAGATGGGAATCTCGAGAAGGTCTGATGCCCCAGCATCGATAAGAGCAGGAATGAGTGTGTTGATGCCGCGTTTTGGCACCACTGTTTCCACTGCAAAGTCTCCCGATGCGAGCTGCGCGATAGTGGGCGACTTTGCCGATGGCAACAACGCAAGGACATTATCCATTGACGACTTCGCAACATTCAACTTGAGCAATACCTTGTCACGCGCTTCTAACGTGCCAGTGAGCAAAGTCATTATTTGTTCCATTGCGTGGCGCTTTGTGGGGTCTTCCCACGATTGCTTGTTAGCAATAAGTTCTGTGTAACTGGTGAGCATGGTGTCGATAATGCGAAGTCCTGCTGCGCGAAGTGCGCGACCAGTTTCTGTGATGTCAACCACACAGTCGGCAATGTCGGGAATCTTTGCTTCGCTCGCGCCATAGCTGAGACGAATGTCTGCCTTCACACCACGTTCCGCAAAGTAACGACGCGTCATCTCGGGATACTCCGTGGTGACGCGCACGCCATCTTTTAGGTCGGCAACTGTTTGTGCTGGAGAATCTTGTGCAACGGCCACCACTACGCGAATAGGAAGCGATGTGGCTTTCGAATACTTCAGTTCACCCAAACTGACAACGTCACTATTGGTCTCTTCGATCCAATCGCGACCCGTAATACCAACATCGAAAAGACCCTCTTGAACATAGGACGCAATTTCTTGCGGACGAAGAATGCGCACTTCATCAATTCTGGGGTCATCGATGGTGGCCTTGTAGTCCACCGCGGAGGAACGATTGATGGAAAGGTCTGCTGCATCAAACAGCTCGAAGGTGGCTTTCTCGAGAGAGCCTTTGGGGAGTACGAACTTCAGCACGCACTGAGGCTATCCACCGCGCGAATGGACTAACCGGTGAATTTTCAAAGAGTAAAGACAGAAGATGCTGAAGCGGCACGCCCCCGAAGCCACGAATCCACGTCCATTGCTGACTTTCCTTCGGGCTGAACGACTCGCAATTGAAGCGAGCCCTGCCCTGTTCCCACGGTGCCATCAGACAAGAGAAGGCCAGGCTGACCCGGCTCACCCACCGCCACCTCGGCTTCGAGAATACGAAGTCGCATTCCATCGATCTCTGAATAGGCACGAACAGCACGGATTCGGCGATGAATGTCGATGGCTGATTGAGTCCAATCGATTCGCAGTTCCTCGCGCGTAATTTTTGCCGCGTGTGTTGAACCGTCACCTTGAGGAATAGGTACACCTAGTCCGTCACGCAAAGTCTCTACCAACAGATCTGCACCAGCGTCTGCCAATTCTTCTGTGAGGGACTGCGCCGTTGACAGATGAGTGATGGCCACTTCTCTACGCGCATACACAGCCCCCGTATCGAGAGTGGGCTCAATGTCCATGATGCATACCCCGGTGATTGCGTCGCCCGCCATCAATGCGCGCTCCACCGGCGCAGCTCCACGCCATCGAGGTAACAAAGAGAAGTGAATGTTGATCATGGGCACCACGTTCAACACAGACGTGGGGATGATTCGGCCGTAGGCCACAACAATTCCAAAGAGACCTCGTTCTGCGTTCTGCTGAATCCATGTGAGGTCGTGACCAACGGGAATGTTGTGCCGCTGCGCCACCTCTTTGACGGGACTGGGAGATAACGCTGAACCGCGGCCGCGTTTTGCATCTGGCTGAGTGACGACATGGTCGATGACGAATCCACTAGCCAATAAATGTTCGAGCACTGTTGCGGCAGCAACAGGTGTTCCGAGAAAAACGAGAGAGCGACCCTCGATGGTCATGAATTATTTCAGCCCAATATGGCGAGTTTCGCCGGCGGAACTACCGCCATCTGCAATGCGCTTGTATTCCTGCATGGCTTCTTCTCGTTGTTCGGGAGTCATGCGATCGAACATGAGCACACCGTTCAAGTGGTCGAGTTCGTGCTGGAACAAGCGAGCAAGCAATTCATCGGCCTCGACTTGAATGGTGTTGCCGTTCAAGTCGACCGCTTCGAGGAGCACCTCTTTGGGGCGCAACATCTCTACGTACAGACCAGGAATAGACAAACAGCCCTCGTCGTACACCCATTCACCACGCGACTCAACAATGCGCGGATTGATGAGAGTGATGGGTTCACCGTCGATGTCGTAGACGAAAATTTGCTTCTGCACGCCAATTTGGGGTGCCGCCAAACCGAGCCCAGGGGCTTTGTACATGGCTTGCAACATGGCCTGGGTAAGCCGAATGACTTTGCCGTCGATGTTTTCCACCTGCTCGGCCACTGCCGTGAGAACTGGATCACCGTAGGTGCGAATGTCATAACCCATAATCTGAAAGGCTACCTGCACCATGAACACGCCATCGGACAACCCGTCGGGATCGCATTACTTCTCCGAATCCCCTACTTCCGCGTCACGACGCCACGACTTCACTGTTCTCGTTGGCGACCGTGAACTCACCTTGTCCGCAGATGCCGGAGTCTTTAGCCAGCGCGGCCTCGACAAAGGGACTGCCGTGTTACTTGATTCATTGCAACGCCGACCACTACCCCAGATTGAAGATGGCTCAACTCTGTGCGACCTGGGATGTGGCACGGGCGCCATCGCCCTGGCGTTGGCGGTTCTCTTTCCTCAGTGCACAGTGCTTGCCGTAGATGTGAATGAACGTGCACGACAACTGTGCACGGAGAATGCTGACAGAAACAAAATTCAGAATGTTCGAGTTATGCATCCTGATGAGGTTGCAACTGACACCGCCATTGAATTGCTCTGGTCAAACCCTCCCATTCGAATCGGGAAAGGCCAACTGCGCGAATTACTCACCTTGTGGCTCTCACGATTGTCGCCCACCGGCCATGCCCATTTGGTGGTGAGTAAAAACCTCGGCGCTGACTCACTCTCTGACTGGCTGAACGACACCGGATTTGCCGCACACAAACTGTCCAGCAGCAAAGGTTTTCGGGTCTTGGAAGTGGAAAAGAACTAGTAGCGCGTCGGATCTGCGTGCACTCGCAGTGCCGTTCCGTATGTTTCGCGCAGTGTCTGCACTGCCTGGCGCAGGTGGTCTCGTGATGGTGCACGAAGAATGAGAGCCTCGCCATCACGGGCAACATGAACGTCTTCGAAAATTGGCAAAGTGCTGAACGCATGCGATTC